>NZ_JAVJUO010000239.1:0-41265 GCF_040220555.1 Coleofasciculus sp. C1-SOL-03 | reverse complement strand
GTGACATCCTCCTACACCAAATCGAAGATTATGGAGTAGGCTTCCTACCTCACAATAGGACATTCCTAGTTACAACTCTGACGAGTTTTTCGCCACTTATCTAGAGCAGCCCCATGACTTACTCCCCGACAGACCGACTGCATAGGCGTTTTGATTCCCCAGAGTCCCTGGGTACAATGCATTTCCGTTTTATTGCTAATAGTGCTTTCACACCAGTTCTTTGCTTTCGTGGAGGTTCCGGCAACCCTAAAGCAGTGGATGCTATAGCGTATAAGCCTACCTTTCACTCTCACAAGCCCGGAAGAACATTCCTGTATAACCGTTTGCATCTCTTATAACACTAAAACCGCCTTATATCCCACCGTCAAATTTAAAATTATGACGGGGGACTTACGGCGGACAAGTTAAATTTAATTAAGCGATCGCGTACTTGAACCTTCCCACTCAGGCGCGATCGCTTTAGTGTAATTTCCCTTCCGTTCAACCTACTGTAGGATTAAGTTGAGATAGAATACATCCTTGCACCCAATTGCCCAATCGGATGATGGCAAGGTTAATCGGGTTCGCTAGGATAAGTTCCCAATCATCAACAGTACCTGAAAATACTGTACAAACTCACTCCTTATGAGGACTGTACTATGCAAGCGCTTTTTAATCCGGAAACGACATCAAAGGTTAGACTCACCGCTAAATCGTCGGTTCAAAAACCTATACTGCAACTGGGTTCGGTGGGAGCCGAGGTTTTAGAACTGCAAAAGCTTCTGGCTCATTGCGGCACCTATACCGGTCCGATGGGAGGGTATTTTGATCGCTCGGTTCATGATGCTGTGATGGAATTTCAGCAAAGTATGTTCCTCAAAGCTGATGGTATTGTTGATTCCCTGACGTGGCAAGCTCTTTATCAAGGTGCGCCTGTTAATATGCCTGTACTCAATCGAGGTAGCAGACATGATATGGTAATTCCTGTACAGTGGGTGCTGCATCTGACTCAGGATTATTCAGCGCCAATTGATGGTGATTTTGGCGAACAAACAGAACGCGCTGTGCGATTATTCCAAAAACGTCATGGCTTAGTGGAAGATGGAATGGTCAGTGAGCAAACCTGGTATGCTCTTAGTCAGGTTCATGTCAGTTTGCTCCATAACCGTTATCAAGAGGCTTTGGTGGCAGTGTAGTTTATTGTTCTTGTCTGTCATGTATGCTACAAAATTACTCCTTTTGTAGAGACGTTGCATGCAACGTCTCTACAGGAATGCTCAGGCTAATTGCTTGCTCACCTCATCAGCTAGCTGCTCTATGTTGACAGCAATTTGCTCCCCGGTTTTCAGGTTTTTCAAACCGCATTGTTGAGCGGCTGCTTCTTCAGAGCCAATAATGACACACAAGGGAATTCCCCGTTTATCAGCTTGCTGTAACTGCTTACCTACAGAACGCTCGTCAAAACTGGTTATTGTACTCATTCCCGCCTGACGCAGTTTCTGAGATACGTCTAAATACAGGGGCATCAGGTCACTTTGCATATTCACCACCATCACTTGGGCGGGTGTGGAGGAGAAGGATTCTAGAATCCCGGCTTGAATCAACCGACTCATCAATCGAGTTAAGCCAATGGAAATGCCCACTCCTGGCATTTTATCCCCAACAAACATGCCCACGAGTTCTTCATACCGTCCCCCGGAACAAATACTGCCCAGGGCTTCATGACCAACCAGTGTTGTTTCATACACCGTTCCCGTATAATAATCTAATCCCCGGGCAATGGAGAGGTCAATGCAAAATACGCGATCGCTCACCCCCAAGTTCCGCACCCCTGTAATCACCGTTTCCAGTTCAGTGATGCCCGTTTTCAACACCTGAGCCTCGGGTTTATCCTCCAGCATGGCGTTTAATTGCGCCAACACATCATCCACCGAACCCTGAATCTTGGTGAAGGTGAGAATTTGCTCAACTTGTTCCTCGGATAACCCTTCAGCTAGGAGCGCTTGTTTAACTTTTGTTTCGCCAATTTTCTCGGCAGCATCAACAATCCGGATAGAGGGCATAATTTTGCTCTCGTCCAAACCAATCGACTCAAAGAACCCACTGAGAACTTTGCGATTGTTGATGCGAATCAGAAAATCTCCAATATTAATCGCTGTAAAAATTTCGGCAATAATTGCCGGAATTTGAGCATCATAGAGCAAACTTAGCTTATTACGACCCACTACATCAATATCACATTGGCGAAATTGACGATAGCGTCCCGCTTTTGCCCGTTCTCCCCGAAATACCACATCTATCTGATAGCGGGCAAAGGGAAATTGAAGTTCATTCAGGTGACGGGCAATATAAGCCGCTAAGGGAACCGTCTGATCAAACTTTAACGCCCTCTCTTCTGAACCACTTTCTCCCGCCTGTTCTTTTTCGGCTTGGCGATTGGGGGGCAAAATGGGTTGCAACCCATAGATAATATTATCCCCTTGATTTCCTTTGGCTTGTAGGACTTCTAATCGCTCAACGGCTGGAGTTTCGATGGGTGTAAATCCATACCGCTCAAACACTTGGCGGATGGTATCGATCAAATACATCTCCAGACGCTTTTCGCCTGGGAGAAATTCGGGAAAACCACTGGGACAAGAAAAGTTTATTTTGTCAGCTTTTGCCATTTTTCAGGGAACGGGGAACGGGGAACAGGGAGCAGGAGAAGCTAGGGTGTAGGGGCGGGTTTTACAGCTAAGATTTGGCGACAAACCGATAACTTGGCTAAACCCGCCCTTCTAAGGAACCGGGAATTAAAAGTCCTAATTACTAATCGTTAGGTAGTGGAGACTGAAGAGATGGTTAGTATCTGTCCATACCCGTTGAGCCTCAAATCCAGCATACGTTGCCATATCCTGGAACTCTTCAATGCTGTATTTATAAGAGTTTTCGGTGTGAATCGTTTCATCTTGGCGAAAGTGAAACGGTGTCTTATCGATAATCACAGTTTGTTCCTTGAGACTAACTAAGTGCATCTCAATGCGGCTTTCATCTTGATTATAAAAAGCCCAGTGGCGAAAGTGTGATAAATCAAAATTAGCATCGAGTTCCTGATTGATCCGCTCTAGCAGGTTGAGATTAAATGCCGCCGTAACTCCTTGGGCATCATTATAGGCAGCATTTAAAATGGCGGGGTCTTTTTTGAGATCAACACCAATTAACATACCATCGCCTTGATCCAAAAGACTAGCTGAAGTTTTGAGCAGATGGAGTGCCTCATCGGGATGGAGATTGCCAATCGTAGACCCCGGAAAGAAAATTAACTTGTGATTAACGGGTTTTTTGCTGTAGGGCGGCAGTTGAAAGTCTTGGGTATAATCGGCACAAACCGCAATCACATCCAAGTCAGGATAGCGTTGGGCTAGTTCTGCTGAGGCTTGCAGCATGTGTTCTTTGGAGATATCGATGGGCATATACCCAGCTAGGTGCGGTAAGGCATCCAGGAGAATGCGGACTTTGGCACTACTACCACTACCATACTCGATCAGCAAGCAATCTTGACCCACGAGTTGGGCAATGTCCCGACAATAGGTTTTTAACAGATGAATTTCTGTGCGGGTAGGATAGTATTCCTCCACCTCACAGATCTGATCAAACAGTTCTGATCCACGTTTATCATAAAAGAACTTGGGCGCGATCGCTTTTTGGGGTTGAGCCAAACCCTGGAATATCTCCTCGCGCAAGCTGCTCAGGTGCGGTTTATAGTCGTAAAACTCTAGATTATCCATTCACCCAATTGTTCAATCTGCTAGCCACCCTTTAGGGTGAATTCCTCTCCTATCATCTACCGCCAGCGATCCTTTTTGCAAGTCGGTGAAGTCACACCACCTGTAGGGGTATGGCAATGCCGCCCCCTACGGAACCTGTCTCGAACCCTCATCTGTCAAAAAATTCTCGCACTCCGTTAGGGCGGATTTAGGGACATCCAGGTGAAACCCGCCCCAACAACAGACAAACCGGAAAACGGTTTCATTCTTCATCCTTTGTCCCTGATTCCTTTATTTTTTCTTGCCGCCAAACAAACCTCCAAATAAACCACCGCCACCCGATTGCTCTTTAGGCTTTTTGCTTGATCCCGTTTTTTGGGTTAGTTTTTCAATGTATTGTTTCCCTTTCAATGCATTTTCTTCCTGCGGATTCAATTGCAAGGCTTTGTTAATGTGAACTTTAGCCATGGACACTTGATTTTGCTTTAAGTAAGCTAACCCCAATAAGCCATGACATTTGCTATTGGTTTGCTCTAATTTGAGAGCTTCTCGTAATTCTAAAACAGCGCCAGCAAAATTGTTTTTCTGCATGTAGCTATCGGCGCGGCTGATATAGGAATCAACTTTTGAGACTTCCTCAGTCCCACCCCCTTTGGTTGCAGCGCCACCAGCGGCACCAGCTTGGGTTTTCTTGACCGCCGGACCCGTTCCTGCTGTTTTGGAAACGGCTGTTTTTGAAGTGGTTTTGCCGATGCCCGATTTTGAGGTTTTTCCTTTGAGCATCAAATAGACTAAATTGAGTTCACTGATTTCGCCTGTGATGTCCACGACTCGATCAAGAGATTCGTATTGTTTAGAGGCTAGCGATTTCAATGAATTGCGATAAGCCGCATCAGCATTTGCCCCAGCTTTTGCCAATTGTTTAGCTACATCACTAGAAATGGAAATTTTTCCTTTTTCTGAGGCGAGACGCTTGCCCATGTGTCCTAAACTGACCATATAGTCGCGACTGCCTCGAGACAGTTGTTCTTTGGCAGGATTGACGAGTTTGGTTAACAGCTCATTCGCCTTCTGTTTTTCCTCATCGGTTTTGAATTTGCTACTGTCAGGATGGAGACGGCGAGTTACTTTGAGATACTGCTTCCGGACTGTCTTCTCATCCGCATCGACGGGAACGCCGAGAATGGCATGATAATCCGTGAAATCATACTTAAAAAGTCCGCGTTCAATTTCAAAAGCCATAGGGTGCTGTCCAATTGCTGTGACGAAAGAATAGTTTTATAGTCTGTCTGAGAGAGGAGAGACCCCCTTGACATCCTCATAGCTATTGTAGAAAATACAACTCCTAAGATCGGGTTCATCTCCAGACTGTTCGGTTAAGGGGAGCAATGTTCCAGACGCGCCATGACACCTCTGGGAGTTGGGAAAGACAACATTCAATGACAGCTTATCCGAGCAGTATTGGGACTTCGGTTAATCTCACGTCCAACTTGACAGGGGGGGTGTTTGTACCAATTCCTGGCTGAGTTGGTCGTGAATTTGACCATTGGTAGCGAGAATTCGTCCAGATTTGAGAACAAGGGGGCTACCATCGTATGCGGTGACTGTGCCACCTGCTTCTTGCACTAATACTACACCAGCCGTAATATCCCAGGGCGAAATTCCCCGTTCCCAGTACCCATCTAAGCGTCCACACGCCACATCTGCCAAATCCAGCGAGGCTGAACCACTGCGGCGCACGCCTTGGGTAAGGTGAGTGAGATGACAAAACTCAGCATAGTTGTTGTCTGGGGTTTCGCGGCGGTCATAGGCAAAGCCTGTTACCAGTAAGCTTTGATTGAGAGTAGAGGTGTTAGAGACTCGAATGGGGCGGCGGTTGCGGGTTGCACCTAATCCTTTAGCTGCCCGAAATAGTTCATCGCGAAAGGGATTATAAATAACTCCCACTTGCGGGATGTCGTCAATGAGTAATCCCACAGATGTAGAGGAAATGGGGTACTGATGAGCATAATTGGTGGTGCCGTCAAGGGGATCAATTGCCCACAGGTAGTCACTCTCCTGATCTCCGCCTTGACCCGATTCTTCTGCCAAAATAGCGTGATTGGGGACATGACGCCCTAGAACTTTTAAAATGGCGGCTTCTGCTTCTTTATCTGCGACAGTGACTAAATCACCTGGACGCCCTTTCTCTTCTACGGCATCGAGTTGACCCCAGTAGGTTTGCAAGATTGCCCCGGCTGCCATCGCCGCTTCTGTGGCAATGTCAAGAAAGATTTGCAATTGATCGGGTGTGGGTTGGCTCATGGTTGGTTACGAGAGTTTTGAGGTTTTCAGGGAAGTCACATTACCCGCCAGGGGCTTCAACTAGGGGTCTGACCCCTGCCTAAACTCCTTGATTTTACAAGATTAGCGATGGTGCAGGTTCCCTCGCGATTCATCCGAGGGATGAAACGTTAATTGGTGAAAGCCAATCGCCCACAGACTAGAAGTCTGGGGCTATACAAACCAAGTCCGCAAGGCAAGGACTCAATTCAGCCTGCGGAGGCAGGCTTTGGCAAGTGTAGCAGCGATTTCAATCGCCATGGCAAAATGGGGTAATAAAATAAACTGAAATAATGAAAGCCTTTATTAGTCATAGCAGTATCGATAAACCCTTCGTTTCCGAGGGATGCGGGGGGAGTCAGGAAAGCCGCCGCTTAAGGGTGAGACGACGCCTGCGCCTGTTTCGGCTTCACCCCCAGCCCAGGTGTCATCCGGTGTTGCACCGAGAATTCTGGCGTTTCAACTGCTCAAATGCCTGCTTCCGGCTCAGTTTGATGAGGTGATTTTCTACTATGAGGTAGATGAGTCTCAACTGCCTACCAATGTGGCACAGGTGCAAAAAGCCAAGGAAATTATTAAATTGGCGAGTCAAAAAGACGGCGAGTCGCTGTCAGGATTGCTAGACTCGATTTATCAAGCGGCTCCACACTTGCAGAGGTAGGGTGATGTCATGTCGGGTTGAATACTTAGGACTTACGAATAGTCTCTATCTGTAGTGGCGTGACCTACCTAAAATGGTGAATTAGAATTGTAGGGGCGCACGGCGTGCGCCCAATTTAACCATCAATCTATTGCACAATTTTAATTGGGTCACGGCGCCATCGTGGGGAGAGCGTAGCGTAACGCACCATTTCAACGATAGAGGGTGTAGCTGCGTAAATCCTAATACTTACAGTTGGGTAGTGCTGTCTATGGCAGAATCTGTCATAGTTCGCGTCAGGAACTCTAGCCAGTAGTGGGCTGACACAACTAAAATTGTGGAAGAGATTTGACGGTGAAATTGGGCGGACATTAGTTGGGTAAAAGGGCGCACGCCGTGCGCCCCTACAATAGTAATCCATCAATTAAGGTGTGCCACACCGCCATCGTGGGGAGAGCGTAGCGTAACGCACCATTTCAACGATAGAGGGTGTAGCTGCGTAAGTTCTAATACTTACAGTTGGGGAGTGCTGTTTATAGCAAAATCTGTCAGGGTTCGCGTCAGGAACTCTAGCCAGTAGTGGACTGACACAACTAAAATTGTGGAATAGTATTTGACGGTGAAATTGGGCGGACATTGGTTGGGTAAAAGGGCGCACGCCGTGCGCCCCTACAATAGTAATCCATCAATTAAGGTGTGCCACACCGCCATCGTGGGGAGAGCGTAGCGTAACGCACCATTTCAACGATAGAGGGTGTAGCTGCTTAAGTCCTAATACTTACAGTTGGGGAGTGCTGTTTATAGCAGAATTTGTCAGGGTTCTTGATAATCTCAGGGAAAAAGCAATCGCTATGGCGATAACAGCAGAGGTATTAGCAAAGGCAGGAAAAACCAAGGATGCACAAAACATCTTTACTGCTGCCCTTGAGACGGCACAGAAGATCCAACGGCAAGATGAGCAAGCAAAGGTGCTAGCCGCAATTGCTAAAGCGCAGGCAAAAGCAGGACTAGTGGAGGAGGCGCACAAAACTGTTAATACTGCCTTTGAAATCGCGCAAAACTATTATTCGATATGGGGTTCGATAGGCGCTCTTTGTGAAGTTGCTGTAGCCGAAGCCGCAGTAGAACAGAAAGAAGAAGCACTGGAGCTTTTGAGCGAACTCCGTGACCGTGAGGTTGTACGAGAAACTAGGGAGCAAGATAAAAACCTATCGACAATAGCAGTAGCGCATATAAAAATAGGAGAAATCACTACTGCCCTTGAGATTAAAGATGAAATTGAGGATGAATGGGAGCGTGTGAAAGTACTCTCGTGGATTGCCTGGGCTGAGTTCAAGAAAGGAGAAAAAGAGAGATTGTTAACAACTCTGGCTGCTGCTCTTGAGGCTAAAGGCAAGATTAAGGATGAAGAGAACCAGGTGAAAGCCCTCAGAGCAATTGCCGGGATACAAATAAGAGCTGGAAAGGGTGAGCAGGCAGTGAGGACAGTAGAAAAAATTCTTACTGAACGCAACAGTCACTTACCCAATGTCGCTGCTGTTTTTATCGAGACAGGTCCGTTGGCGGAATTGCGATTGCGGTTCTTAATCAAGGATTGCGCCCCTTTCTATCAAAATGGCATCCCTTATTACAAACCTGGGAAGCCGAGAAACCTGCCACAACGAGTCCTAAACAGCATGAGAAAAATTGGTCGTTAGAACCTCAGATGCATGAGGAATTGTTGATACTGGGAAAGGAGTTACAGCAATATGCTGAGGCGTTGGCGGCGATTGTGGGAGTGGAGGGATGAGAGATGGGGGAGATGGGGGAGATGGGGAAGCTGGGGGAGCTGGGGAAGCTGGGGAAGCTAGGGGAGCAGAGGGAGATAGGGATATCCTGACCCAGATCCTTGGAAAGGCGTAGCCATTTTAACCAAAAAAAATTATTTGGACTAACAATTATTGTATTCCTGTCAGTAGGGGGACGGCATTGCTCATTGGTGTCAACTTAAGGCTAAAACCCTTACTTAATATTAATAAGAGATCCCCCCTAGCCCCCCTTAAAAAGGGGGGAACCAGAAAAATCAAAGTCCCCCTTCAGATCCCCCTTCCGTCCCCCTTTTCGATCCCCCTCCCGTCCCCCTTAAAAAGGGGGAAGCCAGCGGATGCTTCGCTTTTATTGCACGGGGGAGACCATCGGATGCTTCGCTTTTTGTTGCACGGGGGGAACCAGAAATTACAGCGCTTTTCACGTTTATGGAATACAAAGTTATATCGGCTTGCTTTTCAACGCCCAAATGCTTTGCAGCAAAGGCTTTCAGCAATCAACTTTGATAGTTCTTTTCCCAGAGTGACAATAGAGCGGTAATCAAAGTCCCCCTTTTGAAGGGGGATTTAGGGGGATCTAAACTTTGAGCGCTAGTCATTTAATTATCTCTGTTTATTTTGATCGCAAGCGTAAGGGGACGTTATGAGGATAGATTTTGATCAAGAGACTGAAGCCGTCTATTTCCGACTTAAAAATTCAAGAATTGTTGAGTCTGAAGAAATCAGCCCCGGCATTGTTTATGACTTTGACGAAAATGATACCATTGTGGGCATTGAGATTTTAAATCTAAGTAAAAAAAAACCGACTCGATCCCGCTAAAATGGTGGAATCAATTGGTTTTGTAGTGAGGGGAACTTTAGCCCTCTAAAGCTAGGCGTTAAAGCACGCTTTGTGCTTACTACAAACACAGAAAAAGGGCGCACGTCGGTGCAAGGGCGCACGTCGGTGCGCCCCTACGATTCTAATCCACTACCCCGTATCTTATCCAAGAATAGATTTGAGCCGAAAATACCCAATCTGACAGGCTGAATAATCGCATTCATTCAAATAATCTAACGGATGCCATTCATTGTGACTAATTGATTCAAAATAGCTGCCATCTTGCTGTGCTATTTCCGGTTCTACACCCGTTACATCGGCATAATATATATAACAAATTTCATTGGTTTGAGACCCGACAATATACTTCCCCAAGGATAGAACCTGAACCGAAAATCCCGCTTCTTCATGCACCTCTCTAATCGCTGCTTCCTCTGGCGATTCTCCGGTATCAATACCCCCAGTAATGGGACAAGGATAGAGTTTATGCTCTTGATTAATATCGGGAATATGGATACAAAGGGGCTGCTGTCTAATCAAAACTTGATAATCTCCTGGGTTACTCTGATGTTTTCTAACCAGAAATATCGCTACAGAATCTCGTCCCTTGCGTTCTAGGTAGTGATACCCCCAAGCTGTTTCTTTAACCGTAATCCAATCCGTGCGAAAAATAATTGTCTCTTTACTCATCATAAGTTATACAAAATCCGCCTTGGGAACCCCTTTTTTGCCTTGGCGACTAGAAGTCGCAGCTACACAAACAAAGTCCGCCTGCGCGGACTAGCTTATAAAGGGGGTGGCTAACCCGAATTTGGTATTATACATCAATTATAGGGTTGTAATTATAGGAGCAATTGTAGGGGCGGGTTTAGCCACTCACTCTACTTATCACCCCTAAACAAACAACAAAACCCGCCCTACCCCACCAATTAATCTACGAAAAAACGCCCAAAAATCAATGTATTAGGATCGATAAGTAGAGTTAGCTTGACAGAAATGCAACTTCGTGTCAATAAGACAATCAACATCAAAACTATTCTATTGAGTATCTCAGTAGGGTTAGCCCTATTCCCTGGCAAACTTCTTGCCAATGAACGTCCACCCCTACCCCAAACCAACGCTCAAGGTGATTATACCGCCTCCGCGAATACCTGGTGGAGTTGGCAGGTTGTTGATCCTGATCCCAGAGGCTTAAATTGTCGCGTCTCGCCAGAATTCCGCCAATTTTGGTTAGAAGACTTTCGCCCTGGTGGTTGGCAAGATGAGTTTAATATCGGAGAATGGTCTGTGGTGCGACGTTTTCCTCAACAGACGGTTCTCATTGCTGACAGCGCCGTCGCTGGTGCAACGATTATTAGAGATGAACGAGGTTTACCCTGGGTAAAGGTAATCATTGATATGCCAATCGCCAACAACCAAATGAATGATATTTGTTTCGTGCGGGCTAATTCCAAGTACATTCGCCCCGTTAAAACTAGCGTTCCCTATCTTTCATTTTAAAATTAAGTTACTACAAACAGTTTGGTTGGGTCTCGTTCCTCGACCCAACCTACTATTTTGTTTGTTCGTTCGTTCGTTCGTAGTAGGCACTTTAGTGCCTCTATAGTGGTAGCTGAATCAGGATTGTGGTGAGGGTGAGGAAACAGGAAACAGTTTTCTGATCACACCTTAGTGGAAAGCAGAGGACAGAAGGTTTTAAGGAAACAGTATCCCAGGAATCAAGACGGTTGAACCTGTTGCCGTACCCAAGCGCGAAACGCCTGTTCTGCTTCTACTTCGTCCTGTTGAGCTTGTGCGAGAAAGTCGTAGAGGTTTTCCTTGGCAATAAACGGAAAAGTTAGGCTAGATTCTACTTCCTGATATTGTCCGGCTTGCCATTGATAAATTCGCCAAATCCGCCCGTTATAGCGCCAAAATTCCGGGACTCCCAAACTGGCGTAGAGTTGTAATTTGTCAATATCAGTATGGGTGATATCAATTTCAACCACTAAATCAGGCGGCGGATCATGCTGGAGATCGACTTTGCGCCCAGCGACACGATGTTGATTTTGAATATAATAAGCATTGTCTGGTTCGGGGCTGCGATCGAGGTCTTCTCGTTCTAAGGTAGTCGATCCCATCGTTTTGATTTTTAATCTCATTTCGACCACTAAAATGCGAATAAATAACTCAATTAGTCGAGCCGCAAATTCGTGGTCTTCTAAGGGCATAGTAATCTCCAGAATCCCTAGATTGTAAGTGAGGCGGGCTGCGCGATTTTCGCCTAAAGCGTGCAGGATTTGCTGGTAAGCTTGCCAGTTGAGATGGTGAAATGTTACTCGCTTTTCACCAACAGGTTGGGAACTCGTTGGCAGGGGAACTGAACTAACCATGGTAGTCGTTGGATATCGCTTGTTTTCTATGGTAATCGAGCGATCGCGCTGATCACTTTTGCTCCCAAATTCATCATGTTCAAGTTAACGGTGGCGTGGTGAGGAATCATCTTTCTTATCGGAAGGTGAGGATGTTAAATACTCGAAACCGACAAGAGTCGGGGCGGGTTTAGTCACATCTGGGTGCAACCGAAAAGATAGTTATTATACCAAATCCGGGTTAGCCACCCCCGTTATAATCTAGTCCGCGCAGGCGGACTTTGTTTGTGTAGCTGCGACTTCCTCCTCGCCAAGGCAAAAAGGGGGTTTCCTCACCATAGCGCTATGGCACATCTGGAACATTATTACCAAAAAAAAGACAGCGTATGCTGCCTTAAAATTATTATTACCGAACTGAGGATTAAACGATCGCCGCCATCTTCACGTCGTTTTCGGCTAACAGTTCTTGCAGTTCCTCTGCATCGACGGTTTCTTTCTCAATCAGCATGGCAGATAATTTGTCCAGGATGTGTTTGTTACCCACCAAGACATCTTTTGCCCGCTGATAAGCTTCATCCACCAACTGACGCACCTCTTCATCAATCGTCGCCGCTGTGGTGTTGGAGAAATCCCGATCTGAGGCAATATCCCGTCCTAGGAACATATTGCCATTCTGTCGTCCTAGTGCCACAGGACCCAAGCGATCGCTCATTCCGAAGCGGGTGATCATTTGGCGGGCGACACGGGCGACTTGCTGTAAGTCATTCGACGCCCCCGTCGTCACTTCTTCTTCACCGAAGATAATTTCCTCAGCAATTCGTCCCCCCAACGCCACCGCCATTTGATTTTGCAGGTATGAACGGGAATACAACCCAGAATCCATCCGGTCTTCACTGGGCGTAAACCAGGTTAATCCACCCGCCCGACCGCGTGGGATAATACTAATTTTCTGCACCGGGTCATAATCGGGCATTAACGCACCCACCAGCGCGTGACCCGCTTCATGATACGCGACTAACCGCTTGCGCTTCTCGCTCATCACCCGGTCTTTCTTCTCTGGTCCAGCCAATACCCGGTCGATGGCGTCATTCACCTCATCCATGGAGATTTCGGTGAGGTTGCGCCGTGCGGCTAAGATTGCGGCTTCGTTGAGCAGGTTGGATAAATCTGCACCGGTGAAGCCAGGAGTCCGACGGGCAATTTTCTCTAAGTCTACATCCTTGGATAAAGTCTTGCCGCGAGCGTGAACGTTGAGAATTTCCAAACGTCCGGCGTAGTCGGGGCGATCCACGACCACCTGACGGTCAAACCGACCGGGGCGTAATAATGCTGCATCCAGTACATCAGGACGGTTGGTGGCGGCAATAATAATGATACCCGTATTGCCTTCAAACCCATCCATTTCCGTCAGTAACTGGTTCAGGGTTTGCTCCCGTTCATCGTTACCGCCGCCTAAGCCAGCACCCCGTTGACGACCTACGGCGTCAATTTCATCGATAAATACGATACAGGGCGCATTATTCTTGGCTTGCTCAAACAAGTCGCGGACACGAGACGCACCCACACCGACAAACATTTCCACGAATTCAGACCCGGAAATGGAGAAGAAGGGTACACCCGCTTCCCCAGCAACAGCACGCGCTAACAGGGTTTTACCTGTTCCCGGAGGACCAACCAGCAGCACCCCTTTGGGAATTTTCGCACCAATGGCGGTGAAGCGATCGGCGTTTTTGAGGAAGTCAACCACTTCGTTGAGTTCCAGCTTGGCTTGCTCAATCCCGGCGACATCGCCAAACGTGACCTGGGTTTGCGGTTCCATTTGAACGCGGGCTTTGGACTTGCCGAAGTTCATCGCTTGAGAACCCGGACCATTTTGCGCCCGCCGCAGTAAGAAGAATAAACCGACCAGCAGCAGGATCGGGAAGAAGAGTCCACTCAGAGTTCTGAACCAGAACCCATCATCACTCTGAGGGCGAACTTTAATATCTACGTTATTGGTGGTGAGAATACTGATTAGTTCTGGATCGTTAGGCAGGTTGACCTGGTACTGGGTACCGTCTTGAGCGGTTACCATTGCCTGAGTGCGGTCAGAACTGAGCTGAACGATCTCAACCTTATTGCTCTTAACGTTATCAATGAACTGGTCGTATCTCCAGGTTTCCCGCGTTTGGGACGGTTGGTCTAAAAATGCTGTTGCTAAGGCGATGACTACTATCGCTAGTAGTGCATAAAGCCCCGCATTTCTCCATTTCTTATTCACTACTGATTTCCTCCTAAGACTTAGGATGTGATCTGATGGCGTCGAATCGGCTGATTATATTAACTAATGTTAACGTCTATCAGACTATTTGGCGAAGTTGGTTCTGGTCAAACCGGGAGAGTTCGCCAATTTTCTCTTGATGTGGTATAATAAAGGGCTAAAATTATTTTTGAGACTCCCCAAATAAACGCTGCAACGGTGCTAAACCACCAGAACAGGAACGATACTCAAACCGTTGATCTGCCGTGAGAACGGTGTGAATCGGGATGATTTCCATGACACTATTGGTATAAGCGATCGCGTCAAACTCCTGCACTAATTTCTGATTCCAGGGAACTTGGCAAATTTTTAATCCTTGTTGTTCAAGGCGACTAATGAGGTGCGATCGCGCCACTCCGGGTAATATCCCCACATCAATCGGCGGTGTCCACCAGCAGCCGTCTTTAGCACCCCAAAGATTCCCCGTACTCGTTTCCAACCAATTCCCCTGATCATCAACTAATATAGCCTCCTGAGCGCCGAGTTGTTGAGCCGTTTGCAGCGCCAGCCATCCGCCCAAATAATTCCCCGTTTTATAAGTCGGTAAACAACGGCGTAAATGTGACACTTCAGCTAACCAAGCGATAACCCCCTGCTGTTGGCGTTCACTCAAATCAGCAGGTAGAGGACGCCCCGTAATCCATTCTCGCCCATCCGGGAAAACCACAATTCTCAGCACCGGAAAAGAAGGGAGTAACGCTTCTGCACCGTAGCGGATACGTTCCCAGTCTGGGAATTGCCAGCCAAACACCTGTAAACTGTGACGTAAACGCGCACAATGAGCGTCCCAATAGGTTAAAGGGTGGGAGAGGGACTGGTGATAAACGCGCAGAGTCGTAAACGTTGTCGCCCCATAAATCAAACCCGGATCAGTAATCGCCAGTTCGATGCGATCGCCTTTAATCAGTTGACCATCATACCAATAACGTTGGGACATAAGGAGAGTAGTTGCGCTGTCTTCGCCCTAAACGTACCATCACCGACGACCAACTGGATTGGTAATCAACATTTTAAACCCATCCGCGATCGCACAACCTCTTAATCAGCAAAAGCCAACACTTTATTTACATCCCCTTCTCCCCTTCACCCGAATTTTGCTCTCGATTTTCCAACTCCGACCCCTCCTCCGTAACAAATTGATTGACCACCGATTCAAAGGTCTCTAATGATTGCGTTGTCACCGCCTGAACCAGAAGAGTTCCTAGCACCTCAATATCCTCTATCTTTCCAATCAATTCCCTCAATTCCTGCGAAATTGCTTCAAACCGAACTTCAAGGATACGGATAATAGATTCTTTTGCTTGGGTTATCTTACCCTTCCTGTGATGTCGTGAATTTTCGCCTTGCATTACTGATAACAAACCTTTAGATTAAACCATTTTTTTCCAGTAGGGGCGCAAAGCCTTGCGCCCGATTTACTTGTATTGAATAGGTTCAATTCAGCCTTTTTAGCGCTAAAGCGCAACTACAAACCTTAAGCTCAATTTATACTAAGTAGGTGGACACAATTAAAGTTAACGGTTGAGATTAGGAAGGATCAGGAAACAGGGAACAGTAAGGGTTTGAGGGCAATTTACTTGCACTTAATACAGTACCGTTTTATGCGAGTCCGACTACTTAACCCTCCCTTTGGCAATCCCTCTCTAACCCTCCCCTTATAAAGGGGAGGAAGGAGGGAACCGCCAGGGAACTCGAATGGTTGAATTTGGCAGGTTTATCCGAATGATGAATTATGAATTCGGTGTCTGTTCTGGGAACATACATTTATCCGAATCACAACCCACGGGTCCAGCTTCGATTAATTCGCCAGCATCATAGTTCTCCAAAGCCGAATAGAACTCAGAGACTTTTCGTCGCTGTTGTACCTCTTGCATCAATTGGTTGTATGTTGCTTTATCAATCGGTTCAAAGGGCAAACGCGGGAAGGATTGATGGTCATCAAACCGCGCCAATAGCGCCGCTGAAATATACCCTTCATCATTCTGAATCGCTTGATAAATCCGTTCTCCTAACGATTCAATTTCATTGACGCGCAATTCCCAGGTGGACGAGGTATTGTGTGTCACATACCAGCGCTGCACCTGCATGGCAAAATCCATTTGTGCCAATGCCGAAAACTGACTGATATCAATTTCATCAGCACCGGGTAAATCTGCCCAGGATACAGCCACGGGAATTTCCACTAGCCATTCCGAACAGGCTTCAGCAAACGGATCATTTAAGAGATTCCCATTTTCATCTTTATCAGATTGGGAAGGAGTGACATTGTATCCGTATTCCAGACAAGCCAAAGCAACAGGATCATTCTTTCTGAACGTAATTCGGCGAATAAATCGCTGTGCCTTAGGGGGATGCCAACCCGGAGATGCGCCTGTGAGTAGCGATTTTGTTCCAGACGGTTGCACCGTTGTACAGCGATTGGGGCGTTTAATCCCATGCTTATCGCAATATTCCCAAACCACCCGATGCACAATATCGCGCCACCGGGTTAAATAGGCTTTTTCTTGTTCCTTAAACTGTACACCTTGATCAGTATCGGGGCGTCCCTCTGCCCACCAGCGTAACCAATCGACGCCAAAGGCTTTGACAAAGAAATCAAATAATCCGGTGAAGGATACGCCGACAATGGGGTCTAATTCCCGTGATTTTTGATATCGTTCCTCAACAAACTTATGGTTGAGCAAAATGGCAACGGAAAGCGCCCCCGCACTGAATGCCTCTTCTTGTTCTTTCTGGTTATTCGGGTCAATTTGATTGAGGTGAATTTCGGCTAAATTACAATGGAATACCGATCCAATAATTTCACCACAATTGTGCGCCACAATGCCATTGGCATCGAACCGAGAGACACCGGGAACGGTGCAATCGTAAACGGATTCGATACCAGTAGGAGAAACCGACTCAACGGTGACAACAAAGCGTTCCCGGTTTAGCTTACGCTTGTATCCGTTGAGTAAATTATCCAACTTTTGCTGTTTGTCCGGCTGACGGAAACCCACGCGATCGCGGAATTCAATCAGATTGTCGTTGGCTATTACCAATTCGGGCTGATTTTGATCAACCGTAGAGACAATTCCTAGACGCAGCAGCATCCGCTGTACGGCTTGAAGCAACTCAAGATTACTTGGGGCTAAACGCACGCTAATGCCTTTATTTTGCGTTCCTTGCACACTACCATCGGCATCAAATAACCCTTGTAAGAATCCCCGATAAAACTCATAGCTGGCTTGTTCAACTTCCGGCGTCACTATTTTTTGACCGCGATGAATCTTGAACTGTGCGGCTAATTGATCCAACCCACTCGACGCCACTTGCTGTAAATCCGGTTGGCGATCAGAATTATCCCCTAAATTTACAGTACAAATACTCTTGTTCTGGAGGGTTGCTACTTCAGACGCTGCCATTTTGACAGGAGAGTCACCCCAGAATCGCAGGATTGCTTGAGTTTGGGCGAGTGATCCGTCACCAACAAGACTCCCCAATAACCATCCTTGGGTAAATGTTCCCACACCTTGCCACGGCTGAATTCCTCGGTGATTGTGCAAGCATACGCGATCGCCACTTTTCAATTCCTCAGCCGCTACCCATTCGGTATATTGACGCTTTTGGGTTTGGGTGCTAACTCGTAAAAGTTGATGGTTTCCTGTCAACCGTAGGGAAACCCCCTCTTTTGTGGCTAGGGTGAAGACGGCGCGATCGCCTGTATAGAAAAAGCCATCGGCTGTTGTACTAAACAGTTCCCCATTAACGTAAGTTCCATGTTGTTTCCCGATTAAATCTTTAACTTGGCGGGGACCAAATTCCGTATGTACCCAAGTATCAGCCGTCACGCAGGGATTTAAGCCAAACCGCTGCAAGCGATGTTCAATTTCATCGGGTGTCAAATTCGGATACTTTCCCTGTAACCAATGACGTGCGTTTCCTTGTTCGTAAGCTTGCAGAAACTCTTTTCTCAAGGCTTGAGTATTTAGCAAATCACAACTTGCCCTCGCTACGGCTTCTCCCGCCCATTGAATCGCACCTTCACCAGAATAATATTGTTGGCGAACCGCTGCAATACATTCCTCTAAGGTGGGTTTATGGTGGAAAACACGGGAATGATTTGCCATCCTCAACGCATCACGTTCCGGATCAATCCGCCAGTTTCCATTTTCATCTTGTTGCCACAGGTTATCTTTAGCATTGACAAACTTTTCATCATTACTAATCCCCTGGCGCATCCCCGCACTATTAGATACCAGAATCCCTTCGCAGACAAATTCATGAATCGTTGCCACTTCAATGTCATAGGTTGGTGCGGTGCGAACGTTAGTTTCTACAGACTTAACCTTGACGGGAATTAACTCCGTAGACTCCGGAACCAATCGCTTTACGGTTGGGGTAATGACTTGCTTTTGACCTGTTCCATAATTATCGCGACTAACCACAGGTTCCACCATGTCTAGGGTAAATCCATGATCATGAAACGATTTTTGGCGTTGTCGTTCACTAAAGGTACTGGAGTCAGTAGACATGAAGGTTTGTACCGCTAAATAAGCCGATTCACCCACAGTGACTAACTCACCTTCCCATTTATCTGTACACTTACAAATTGAAGCACACAACCGTGTGGCAATTCCCAAAGAGGCATAGAGAGTCTGGATTTGTCGCAAAAAGTCGGGATGAACGGAAGCCACTAAAACCCCTTGAGAATGACATCCATCGGCATCCGCTAAACCGGCTAAATAGGCTTCGCGAATAGCTTGAGTTCCCAATAAGATACATTCAGGTACAGACAGTGAGGTAAACGGCTGCTTAAACTGGGAAAGATACTGATTGAGGGCAGCAGAATTGAGTTGTAATTCAAAAGTCCTTGTTTTCCCCTGTTCTGGTGTTCTTAACGTATGAGTTAGTAACCCAAACTGTTCAGCCACCCCAATCAAGCGTTCCAGAATTTGCGGACTATCTTGGTGAATCCGCAAGCGCACCCGCCAACCATCGGAACTGACTGAACCATCTCCTTGTAAATACCCTAAGAAATATGCCACCTCTGAGGTTAACGCTGGCACGGTGATTGGTTTAGCCTGGGAACTTAGTTTCCCTTTAAATTCAGGTAACTCCGTTGGGGTTCCCGGAATTGTCTGGGGAACAAAGACTAAGCGATCGCCTGCTTTCAAGTCTTTGGCTTTAACCATTGTGTAGTTGCCATAAATGTCAGTTAATACAGCAACTTTATGATCCGGGGTACAGTCCAAATAACCATCCTCGGTTTTGATCCGACAGAGGGATTGAACGCCTTGATCAAAGAAGTTGGTTACGGGATAAAACCCGTTACTGGTTAAAACGCGATCACCAATGCGAATTTTTTCAATGGCAACCAATCCAGACTCCGTGTGAACCAGGGAACCCTCTGGTAAACAGCGTCTGACGTTTCCGGCGACAACCACAACAGCGGCTTCATCAATTAAAAGACAGCATTCGACTGAATTTAATTGCCGTCCCACGGCTTTATTTAAAATCGCCGCACATCGCTGATACAGTTCCGGTAATTTAATCGGATTTGCCACCCCGCCAAAGCCTTTTAGGGATTCTCCAGCAGGACGAATATCACTCACATTAATGGATACCTGAACTTCACCCAAAAATCGTTCATCTGTGGATAATTCCAACAGACTTTGATAGGACTGAACCCACCCTTGACGGGAGTCCCCGACATAAATTGTTACCTGATTTCCCTCAATTTTGACCTCGGTTTTTTCGCGCCGTTCCTCTGGTGGTGTTGTGCCAATTTCACCCTCTAAAGTGACAGTCAGAGGATTGCGAATTGGGAGTAATTGATTGATGTATTGGGGTTCTAAAACTGCCCCTGTGCCACATCCCATCATGGCTAAGTCCATCATTAAGCCAAAGGCACGCCAGTCTACCACATTCGTAGACGTACAATTATAAGCGCCAGAGAAATTCTCCGGATTTTCCAGCCAATTTGTATTACCCTAAGCCACACCATCGCTGGTCTGACTCGGCTTCAGAACCGTGCTTGAGACTTTCACCTCACACGGCTCCTCAATGACTCGGCTCTTGTCATGAGTACGCTCGTTTCGAGTTTTGACGATATGGCAGTGTTTGTGAAGGAGTTGGTAATTGCTGTATGTGTCCTTTCCACCTTTATGTTTAGGTGTTTTATGGTCAACTTCCATTACATCTCCATCACGGAAATAGGTTTCGCATTGACCACACTTGCCTTTCTGCGTCTTCAGCAGTTTTGTGACTCTTACTGGTAATTCGACACTTTTACCCATTCGAGTTGCCCAATATACGTCATTTCCGTCGTAAGGGCTGGCTTTTCCCTTAACCTTGGTATGCTTCTGGATGTGCAAATTAGAATGGTAAGACAAATATAAGTCTTTCCCTTCTGTGATTGCTCTGAAGCGCCAAGAGGTCTTTCCTTTAGTGCCGAAGTATTTCTCAATCCACCGTTTTGTTGATTTGTGAAAATGTCGTGCTTTTGCCCAGGCAATTAGTTTAAGAGTTAGAAGGTGGTCTAACTTCTTGAACACCTTAGCACTGTTTACTTTGGAGTAGTAATTACTCCATCCTGTGATAATCGGGTTCAGTCGTTTGATTAATCCAATCTGTGATTGACTAGACTTGGATGTTTCAATCAGGTGACTTAGTTTATCGTAATGTGCTTTGATTGCCGTATTACTGGGCTTTATATAGGTTTTGTAACCTAATGGGTTGCCATGCGTGTTCTTGCCTGTGTTGTGTTTACCAACTGAATATTGCCGTATGTTGAATCCGAGGAAGTCGAATCCTGGCTCTTGTTTATCCAATTGCTTGAGAGTGTGGGCAATCCGGGTCTTTTCAGGTTTGAGTTCTAGACCCATTTCCTTCAAGAAGTTCTCTATATGAACTTTTACCCTTTGAATCACGTCCAGGTCAGGGTGCAGGATTACCAAATTATCTGCATATCTAACCAACGTGATTGCTTTTTCGTTATTTGCCTTTTTTCCTGGCAGAGAACGCGCATAAGCCTTTACTACTTCTTCCATACCATGTAAGGCGATGTTTGCCAGTAGGGGTGATATTACTCCCGTTGGCGGTGTGCCTTCCTGCGTAGGGAACCATTCTCCTCCTGCTAATAGTCCAGATTTCAGCCATGCTTTAATCTGTTTTCTTAGTTTGGGAAACGTCCCGATTTTATCAAGCAACACCTGATGATTGATTTTGTCAAAGCATTGAGCAATATCGGCATCAAGGACGTACTTATCCTTTTGCTTGATTGCTACTTTGATTCCTTCAATGGCATCCATGCAGCTTCGCCCTAGTCTGAAACCATAGCTATTTGGCTCAAATTTGGCTTCCCATTCGGGTTCCATTGCCATTTTCACTAATGCTTGCTTTGCCCGTTCATTTATCGTTGGAATTCCCAAAGGACGTTTTTCATCTTTTCCTGGTTTTGGAATCCTAATGCGACGTGTCGCTGGAGATTTCCGCTCCAGGTTGAGTTGATCGACTAAATCCAGGCGTTCTCTGGGAGTGATAGCCACTTTCCCATCTATTCCCGGTGTTAGCTGTCCTTGGTTATCCTGAGTTACCTTGCGGACTGCAAGCATTTTGGCAGACCAAGAATTCAGTAGAGTCTTTTGCAGCCTGCGGACTGCCTTCACATCTCCCCGATTAGAGGCTCGATAGATTCTCTTTTGCAACTTTAGCACTCGTCTTTCCAGCTTCCGCCAGTTGACGTTTGCCCATTCCACCATCGGATTTTTCCGTGTTTTAGACGTTTCCATTGCTACTCAAAACTCCATCTTCCAAGTCATCGGGAGTCTGTCGGCTTATCCATACCCATTACAGGTAGGCATTTGCTTCTGACTCCATCTCTTCTCTACATCGCTTGCGGATTGGCTCCTACTCTTGTTTCGACCTGCCAAGAGAGCATATATAGAGATTACTTCGTTCCAGATAATCTTTGGTTTGAGTGTTTAGGGCGGATACTACTCAGCCGGAGGAAAGAGGGCGCGACCTTAAAGGCGGTATTTTCAGGCTCTTGTGTTCCTCATTGTCATTTTGACCGCAGCGTATCAACCGTTCTTTTCGCTACTTACTGGGTTACGACTGTTCAAACGTACCTTCACTTTCGTTACCCATGCACTCTTGCTGGCTGGGATTCACCGCACGGTTTGGTGTTACCAGCGTTTATCCCCGCTTCAACCTTTGAGAACCAGTCGCCAGTTGAGGGATATGCTTTCACTCCCACGCTTGGAGGGTAGGACTTTCCTGGACTATTTGGAAGTTCATTCCTTGCCTTGAACAATTGTTTTATGACTGTGAGGCTCCAGTCTATCCAGAATCACCTACAAGATTATCTAGTTATCCAGGTTCGGTTATCACTACTTGCTTGTTCGGTAATCCGATTTCAGCTTTTGTAATCAAATTTCCAAACCTGCCCGGTCATCCCCTGAGAGTGGATTGGCAGAAAGCCTTTCCTCGTCTCAGTTTCGACCTAACGAATCACACGCCGCCGACCCACAACCATCTGCCTGAGGGTAAACTTTTAATCTGGTGCATCATCCGTTCCAGCAGGGCGGTTTCTGCTGGAGTCAGCTTACCCAGTTTGCTTAAGCCTTGGATGGTGCGATCGCACACCTCCTTCCACGTCTCTCTACCCTTGGCTGTGCGGCGGCTGTAGGTTCTGAAAAACACCGGATTTGCCGTCGATGCCGTTTCTGGAAAATCGCCATTGATGCGTTTTCGCTCAAGCTCTCTTACCATCGTGATAATCTACTGTTAATTTCCGCTAAACCTAGACTATAAGTGATGTCAGATATAGCGTCAAAGCTTGAAAAATCTCTAATTTTGCGCTATGTGTAGTAGGTCTGGGAAGTTTTGAGTTTTGATCCTTCGCTTCACTCAAGGGATATAGTTTGTAGGGGCGGGTTTAGGGACAAACATGAATTGTTTTACCTAACTTTTTTGGCAAAACCCGCCCTTATTCAATTTTGAGTGAACTCCCCCATCTCCCTCATCTCCCCCATCTCCCCTGCACCATCAAAAACCACGAGTCACCTGATCCAACTGTTCCACCTCACTCGGAGTTAAACTCCACCCCAACGCCCCAGCATTTTGTTGGGCTTGCTGGGCAGTTTTCGCCCCCGGAATTGGTACGACACCTTGGGCAATTAACCAATTTAACGCCACCTGTGCAGGCGTGCGATCGTATTTTTCCCCCAATTGACGCAAAAGCTTAATCACAGGGGCAATCTTCTCCAACCCCCCTTTGCTAAAACGCGGATCAAGCTGACGCGCCCCCGTGGGTTTCACGTAATTTTCCGGCGTATACTTCCCAGTTAATAATCCTTGGGCTAAAGGACTATACGCCAAAATCGTCACCCCCAACTCCCGTGCTGTATCCAAAACCCCATTCCGCTCAATTTTCCGCGCCAGGAGGGAATACTGCACCTGATTCACCGCCAAGGGAATTCCTCTAGCGGCTAGATAACCATGGGCTTCCCGCATTTGTTCGGCGGAGTAATTACTCACCCCCACCGTGGCAATTCTTCCCCGTTGCACTTCATCCGCTAGGGCATTCATCAAGGTTTCTTGACCCATGAAGAAGCTAAAGGGAGAATGAACCTGATACAGTTCTATTTGCTCAACCTGTAACCGTTTTAAGCTAGCTGTTAAAGCGTCAGACACCGACTGTGATGTAAACCGCCAGGGAACCGGGAAATATTTTGTAGCAATCTGGGCAGGACGCCCTAATTCTTTCATAAACCGTCCCAACAGCGACTCGGATTCTCCTAATCCATACACCTCCGCCGTGTCAAAAAAGCTAACTCCCGCATCTAGGGTAGCGGCAAAGGCGTCTCGCACCTGAGATACCCCATAATCGTTGCCGTAGCCCCAAAACAGCGTATCGCCCCACGCCCAAGTGCCAATGCCTACACTGGTTAAGGTGGGACCATTTTCAGCTAAGGTGGTTGTTTGTATCGTCATTCCCTGCGTTCCCAATTCGTTACATTTCTTAATGTTTATTTTATCGGGTTTTGCTGGTGGCGACTCTCAGGAAAGTGCGATACCTTTGAAAATCTTCAATCAAAAAGGGGTCATCGCGACCCCCCACCTTTGCCAGAAGCTATTTCTTAAAGCAATCCCGTATTTGTACCTTGTTTGCCAGTGGCTAGCTTCACCTTGATAATTTTGCCGCCCATTTTCATGATCCGCTGTTGCTCCCTAAACCAGTTGTCGTAGGGAACTAACTTGGTGAAATAGGTGTTTTGCAACTCCCGTTGAGTTCTGGTTCTGGTTTGGCTAGGGACACAAGCTGTCACCTGAAACATTCGCATGATTGAAGTTCTCCTAATTAAAATTCAGAAACTTTATATTGCAATCAGGTTTGGGACTCAACTGTCAATACTAGATTGTCAAAACTCATCTGCTTAATTAAAAAGTCAGACGTGCCTTTAACAAGCTAGCACTCACAATTGATTTCCCAAACCTTGAAAAAATGACCGACTACAGGTTCACCAGGGAACGTTCCAGAGTTCTCTAGCTCAAACCCGAGCAAATGTAGTCAAAGTAAACACCCATTTCCTTACCAGCATCAGCACCAACCAGACTGGCGGTAACTTCTTTCATGGCTTGGATGGCTTGTACCGTGGCATTAATGGGAACACCTAGAGAGTTGTAGGTTTCCTTGAGTCCATTCAGTACACGCTCATCCAGGATAGAGGTGTCACCTGCCAACATGGCATAGGTGGAGTAGCGCAGATAGTAATCCAAGTCGCGGATGCAAGCTGCATAGCGGCGAGTGGTGTACATATTGCCACCCGGACGAGTGATATCCGAGTAGAGCAAAGACTTGGCAACAGCTTCTTTAACGATAGTTGCTGCGTTTGCACTAATTGTGGTTGCCGCACGCACCCGCAATTCACCCGTGGCGAAATAGCCCTTGAGCTTGTCCATCGCAGAGGCGTCCAGGTATTTTCCTTGAACGTCGGAAGAGTTAATAACAGAGGTAATTGCGTCTTGCATCGATTCTATTTTCCTTATTTCACCTAGTCTCTTGAATCCTTAAGACAGACGCGCACCTTCCAAGGTTGGAAGCGTCATGCTACGTCTTCTCTTAGTAGGATAGTTCTACTGCATTGCTCCGATTACATAGTCGAAGTAGGAGCCAGCTTCAGCCGCATCTTCCCCAGTCATCATACCGGTAGCAGCGGTTTTCATGGCGCGAACGCCTTCGACAACAGCGTCAACGGGAGTCCCTAAAGACTTATACATTTCCCGCACGCCGACTAAACCAATTTCTTCAATTGGGGTAACATCGCCAGCGACAACACCATAGGTGATTAGGCGCAGATAGTAGTCCAAGTCACGCAGGCAAGTGGCTGTCATTTCTTCACCGTAGGCATTACCACCGGGAGAAACAACATCAGGACGCTTCTGGAATAACTGATCTCCAGCTTGCTTAACGATGCGCTCACGAGAGTCTGTCAACGTTTGAGCAACCCGTAGGCGACGATCACCAGAGGTGACAAACGACTTGATCCGGTCTAATTCACCAGGGCTTAGGTAACGAGCCTCGGCATCGGCATTCACGATTGATTTCGTGACTATACTCATTTACAGGATTCCTCCTCCAAGAATGTAACCAGGTGTGTGTACTTAAACTGGCTTATTGTAACTGTTGAAATGCTGAAACGCTTCCCAATGGGCTAGGCTATCCAGCTCGGACGGCTGACTCTGCTCAATCTTGACCTCGATTAAGTCGTTTCAAGAGTTGTGAGAGTAGCTAGCGATACATTAGGTCAGTGAGACAGCTCTCTTCCGCAAATATTTTGCGATAGATTGTTCACATTTTTCCTATGTTCGCAACATTTTGTAACATTTGTCCTCAGATTTAGGGATGGGGAACCCTGACTGTAGAGACGTAGCCGGCTACGTCTCTACCCCCTATCGTCCTCAAAGACGTGCCGTGACACGCCTGGAACATTACCCTAATCCCTAATCAGAGATAGATTTAATGCTTCCCAAGTAATTGCCTGCTGGTAATGAGGGAACGCGAGGATAGGGAACCACATAGTCCCCGAAGAAACGAGCATACTCTGAACTATCCACGATCGCAACCACAGCCGCATTCAGTCCTTGTTCAGCCATGAGTTTGGTGTAGTCTTGAATCTCCGTTTGAGTTGCAGGAGTACGTCCCAACAGATGACGGAACAAGAACTCGATGACTTTAGCACTGGGATAGGGTGAGTAGAAGCGCTGGCGATAGCTTTCACTACATGCCAACCCCTTAACAAAATCGCGCACCGAGATTTCACCTTGGTTCAGTTGACGCTCTAAGTCAGGCTGTCGATAGGATGGGGGAATTTCACCCGTCCAGATATCCATCACCTGAGCATAAATTGCCTCAATCACCTGAGCCGTTTCGTCCGGGTTTCCGGGATTTAGGCGAAAAATCCGTGCCGATTTACGATTAGCAATTCCGCCAGTAGCTGGAACCGCCTGGTTATTGTCCTTGGGTACAGAACGACTGAGTTGGACAAAATCCGGCTTAGGTGTCGCCGCCATATCCGCGATCGCTTTCCCCGTCAACGGCAGTTTTGCCCCATCCACTCGCGAACTGACTGGCTCAAAGCTAGGAACCACCAGTTGATCATTCTGCTTGGTCAGCTTGTTATAGAGTTTCTCGGTATTGGGGAAGTTCGCCGCCGGTAAAGTGGGGAAGCGACGATAGGGAACCGTATCTTCACCAAAGACTTGAACATACTCCATGCTGTTAACCATAGCGCTGATAAAGCCTCGGATACCCTGGGACGCCAAAATCTGGTTGTACTTCTGGATTTCCTTTTGATTTTCCGGTGCCCGACCCAAGAAATGCTTGGTGCCCAACTCAATCACCTTGGTGTTGGGGTAAGGCGTGTAGAACTCTTTGATGTAGAGTTCAGAGCATCCTAACCCTTCAATAAACTCCTTGAGATTAATCTCACCGTTCCCCAGCTTGCTTTCCAGGCTAGAGAACTGACCTTTGACCACATACGGTTCAACATCGCGCTCAAAGATCTGGCGATACGCCGCACGAATCAGAACCTTCACCGCTGGCTTATCATTGAGATCCGTCAGCTTAAAGATCTTGGTCTGCTGGCGCTGGGTGCTAACACCCTGATTCATCCGGAATTGAACATCCGGCTCAGTCCGCGTTTCTGGCACCTCTGCCATTTCCACATAGGCGGGAGTCGCTGGTACTTCTGGCTTAGTCCCCACATCCTCACGCAGCGCACCCGGTCGAGCCGATCGCAATTGTAGACCCCCCGGTGTCAGATAGCGCTCGTAGGGAACCGTATCTTCGCCAAAGGCTTCCGCGTATTCTTTGCTGTCAATCAGCATATCAACCAGGGCGTAGAACCCTTTCTTGGCACAAATATCAAAGTATTTGTTCGTTTCCCCGCGTCCGTAGGTGGGGCGTCCCAGCAGGCGACGGTGGATATATTCCACAGCCTTCATCACGTACAGAGATGTCCAGTACATCTTGCGGAAGACATCGGACTTCGCCAAGGTGCGGATAAACTCCCGGATGGTAATCTCGCCATTTTCCAGCTTAATCTCCGCCACTTTCTGGCGTTGACCATCATAAACCTCCCGCCCAAAGACTTGGCGATAGCAGGCACTAATCACCTTTTGCGTCGAGCTTTCGGCAAATGTGACACTGGGCGCCTTAGTGCTAGGAATCTGGTCTAAGCGGAAGACTTTCGCCCCCAGAGACCCCGGAAACTCACCCCTTGCCTGAGGATTGCTGTTTTGGTTATTCGTCGCCGGTCCGCGATGGATCAGGATGCGCTTAGTATCCTTACCAAAACCAGCCGGTTGCGTGTTGGGATTGCGCGTTTCTTTGGGGAAAATTGCCCCAAACTGAATCTCTAAGGGGTCATTACCAGCACCGTAGGGGTGTTGATCCGGTAACGGCTGCTCATACTTGGCAAAGGTGGTGATAAATTGCGGTACCTTGCGGAAGGGGGCGCTATAGTTGAGCAAGTCTTGCTGCATTCCCCAGTTGCGGCATTCTTGAGCCTCCTGTCCCAATCCCCGTAGGTAGGGAACAGTTTCTTCGCCAAAGTAATCTGAATATTCCTGAGAATATACCAAAGCATCCACCAGCGCGGGTAAACCGCCATCGGACACAATCGAGAAGTAGGTTTGAACTTCTTCGCGAGACGAAGGACCCCGACCCAGGAAATGACGGAACGCCAGTTCTAAAGCACGACTGTTGATAAAGGGTTCATAAAATTGCTTACGGTATAGGGGCGATTTACCCAGGCGACGCACAAACTCCTTCATGGAGATGTCGCCGTTTTTCACCTGCGATTCCAGGTAGGAGATGGATTGGCTGTAAGCGCGGCTAATGTCACGCTCAAAGATTTGCCGATACGCCGCCTTAACCACTTGGTTCTTTTCTAATGCTGATAGTCCCGGCTTCATCACGAACTTGGGACGCCGTTCGGCAGCATTGAAGTAACTTTGGGGCAGTTGTAACCCTTGCTGATCCGGCGAAGGACGTTGGCGGACTTTATCGGCTGGATTCGGGGCTTTGAATTCGTTAATCAGAATCTCAAAGTACTCACCCACCAGTTGGGCGGCTTCAGCATCGCGCTTAAAGTATCCCAAAGACGCTGCCCGCATTTCTTGCAGTGCCAGCAATGTGGCATCTCCAGAGCAGGCATTTTCGATAATTTCCCGTAATCCTCGGACGTTGACGGTAATAATATTCGGGTCACCGGCAACGATTGAGTAGGTGAGGTAGCGCAGCATCCAAGACAAGTCGCGCAGGGATTTCTGCATATTGCTTGGACCATAACGGGCGACGTTTATCGGTCGGAATCCCGATGGCGCTGGACCGCCACTGGAGGCGCTAAAGATGTTCCGGAATCCTTCAAAGAAACCCCCGCCACTTTCTACATACGTCGCGGTTCCTAGTGTCATCGTGCGTCTGACATCACCTGTACCCGCACCACTGGTTGCCATTGCCATTTCCGGTGCAGGTTCTTCCTGGGGCTTTTCTAAATACGCCATCGGAGAACCGCCGACAAAAATCCGGTTAGCGGCACGAGATACGATCAAATCTGAGTTTTGAGTAATCAGATTGGCAATATCTATGCGTCTTGTACCGGATTGGAAGTATTCGGACAGCTCAAGCAGCTCTCCTTTACCCAAGAACCGATCTTGCTGTTCAGCCTGGATAATGTTGCTAATCGGTACAGTTTGATACAGTTGCGGACGTGCAACTGAGCTTCCACCACTTGCCTTAACACTCATTGATTTTCTTTCCGCTCCCATCGACAATTGCTACTGACTGTGTTAAGCCTGACCAGGGGATATCATCTAGATCACTTTCGTTTACATTCTTAGGCTCAGTACATTAAGATTTTCTCCCAGACCTACTTGTTCAGGGGATGGGATATTCCTGCGTTACCTGCCCTAAATCAACCAGTGACCTCGCTAAACCTGGTCAGAATCTAGATTAAAACGTTTCTGATCGGCTTAACGGCTTTATTAAGAAGTGTATAGAATACATGCCAAAATTTTACAGTGTCATAACAGAGTCATCATAGTGGATTAATCTCACTCACTGAGAAAAAGCATAAGTTTTGTTACATTAGTTCGGGTTCCCTGTTCCCTGTTCCCTGTTCCCTGAGACAACATGACAAATGACAATACCAGCATTGCTGTAGCCCAATTGTATGACGCTTACCCCTTTCCCCCAGAACCCCTGTTGGACGAACCGCCGCCTGGGTATAACTGGCGCTGGAATTGGTTAGCCGCCTATAGTTTCTGCACGGGTCAAAAACCGTCAAGGCAGGATATTCGGATTTTAGATGCGGGTTGTGGTACAGGGGTAGGCACCGAATATTTAGTTCATCTAAATCCCCAAGCCTCGGTGGTGGGGATTGATTTGAGTGCTGGGGCGTTGCAGGTGGCGCAGGAACGCTGTAATCGTTCTGGGGCGAATCGGGTTGAGTTTCATCACTTGAGCCTCTATGATGCCCAGGAATTGGAGGGAGAGTTTGATTTAATTAACTGTGTGGGCGTATTGCATCATTTGCCTGATCCGATTCGCGGTATTCAGGCATTAGCACCCAAGTTAGCACCAGGGGGCTTGATGCATATTTTCGTCTATGCTGAATTGGGGCGCTGGGAAGTTCGGCTGATGCAACAGGCGATCGCACTTTTGCAAGGGGAACAGCGTGGGGATTACCAAGATGGGGTGCAAGTTGGACGCCAGGTGTTTGAGTCATTACCAGAAAATAACCGAATTGTCAAGCGAGAAAAAGAACGTTGGTCATTGGAAAATCAACGGGATGCGAATTTCGCGGATATGTATGTGCATCCCCAAGAGATTGACTACACGATTGATAGTTTATTTGAGTTAATTGATGCGTCGGGGTTAGAATTTATCGGCTTTTCTAATCCTGGATATTGGCAATTAGATCGGCTATTGGGGAAAAATCCAGGATTAATGGAACGGGCGAGTGGGTTGAGCGATCGCCAACGATATCGTTTAATTGAGTTGTTAGATCCAGATGTGTCCCATTATGAGTTTTTCTTGGGGCGTCCACCTTTACCGAAGGTTGATTGGTCACAGGATCAGGAGTTATTAGCAGCGATTCCAGAACGGAATCCCTGTATGGAGGGGTGGCCCAGTCAATGTCTATTTAACTACGATTATCAGATTATTAATTTATCAGATGCTGAGTTTGCTTTCCTGCAAGCCTGTGACGAAAATAGCAATCAACAGCGCACTGTGGCAGAGATTTTAAAGGATGTAGAGTTAGGATTAGATGGAGTGCGATCGCTCCAACAGCAGCAGCTTATTATCTTAAGTGAGGGAACAGGGAACAGGGAACAGGGAACAGGAAGATAGGGAAGATAGGGGAGATGGGGAAGATGGGGAAGATGGGACAGTTAATTCAACAGTTAGTCAGGGCGGGTTTTGTAGAAACGTTATTATCAATAAGGAAAAGATAGTCCCTAAACCCGCCCCTACATGTTCATGCGCCATACCAAGGAGAAGTGAAAGGTCAAAATTCAAAATTTAAAACTCAGCACTCAAAACTTATCGTAAATGCGCGTTATTATTCAGCGAGTTAAATCCTCTCAAGTCACAATTAACGGTGAAGTCGTTGGCAAAATTGGTCAAGGACTAAATTTGCTAGTGGGGATTGCCGATAGCGATACGGAAGCTGAACTGGATTGGATGGCGCGAAAATGCTTGGATTTGCGGTTATTTCCCGGAACTGATAGTGATAGCGATCGCTGGGAACAGTCTGTTCAGGAAATTGGCGGCGAATTGTTGGTGGTGAGTCAGTTTACCTTGTATGGGGATTGTCGCAAAGGGCGTCGCCCATCGTTTTCGCGATCGGCAAATCCCGAACAAGCCGAACAGCTTTATCTACAGTTTGTGGATAAGTTGCGCCAGAGTGGGTTACGAGTAGAAACCGGGATATTTGGGGCGATGATGCAAGTCTCGATTGAAAATGATGGACCCGTGACATTGCTGCTGGAGCGTTAGAATTATAGCACTTTCCGCTCTTATGGGATACGTTTGATCCCCCTAAATCCCCCTTAAAAAGGGGGACTTTAACGGTAGCAGGGTGTGTTAATACAGCCGTTACCGCTGTGATGAAATCTTGGTAGTGTGAGCATCTTGCTCGCTACTAATACCAAATTTGCTCACTACTAATACCAAATTTAAATGTATCACAGTTTAGCGCCGTTCAGAGGATTTCTTTGAACGTAATAGTTCACCGAGTTTAATCACGATCGCGGTGAATATCGCCACCCATACTCCGGTAAAGATACTAACATTGAGGCTAACGACAAAATTAGCTTGAGGTTTGCTGAGTTGCCAGTGGGTAATATAAGCGTTGACTGGTGGTAGTTCTGTAATCATTTCTACATCAGGAACAGAGGCTAAAATTGATGCAGTCCCCAAGCCGACACCGACAATAGCAATATTATGGGGTGAGATTTGGGTTGAGTTTTCTGCGGCGTTTTTCTGGGCGCAAGCTTTTTCTGGGCGCAAGCTTTGTCTGGGCGCAAGCCTTGCGCCCCTACGTATATTTTTAATTATATAATAAAGGCTGGTTAATTCATGATAGTGCTAGCATCTTTATCGCTACCCATTCCCAGTTTAAATGGGTGACAGCTTGTTAGTTAAAACTCAGATATTGCACCATGCTCAATAAGGCAAATTGTAGTAGTATGGCACACCGAATTGGGTTAGGACTTACGCACAAACACCATGTATGGTAGGAGCACGATATTATCGTGCCCTTACAGCTTTCTTTACGTAAGTCCTATGGGTGGATTAGAATTGTAGGGGCGCACGGCGTGCGCCCTTTTACTGCACCAATGTGCGCCCAATTTAACCATCAATCTATTCCACAATGTTAGTTGTGTCACTTAGGGAAGGACACGATACCATCGTACCCCTACGAATGGTGATTTAGATGCCAAGAAACGAATGGTGATTTAGATACCAAGAAAGCGTCAGGGCTAGTTGTCATCAAAAAGGATTCCCTGTGATGATGAAACCCGCCCAGTGATAAGGATGCTCAAAAGGAGGTTTAACTGCAATCAGTTTATCCGAATCTTGTTGGATTGAAGCCACTTAAATTTTGAGTTGTTCGCTCGCGTGGGGATGAATTGCTTTTACATCTTGAGCGAGTTCAAGATACCATTTTACCAGTTCAGGATACGTCACTTGCTTGAGCCAATTTTGTGCATTTTTGAGAGCAGATACCGGATGTTTACCCGCTTTCAGATATTGATAAAAACGAATAGTGAGTAAAGCGGTTGAACGTTCATCCACAGTCCAAAGGGTACTAATCACATAACTGGCTCCTTTGGCGAGAAATGCGCTAACCAGTCCCACATATTCATCAATCAGGTTCTGGGAATTCGTAATCCCGGTTTCGCAAGCCGAGAGAAAGATGAGATTGTAATTACCAAAGTCTAACTGATCAAAAATTTATGTCATGGTTAGCTGATCAGCAATCGTCAGTTGTAGGGCAGATGCTTTGGGATTGTCTAGATTGTGATAGGCATGACCGATAAATTGAAATGTGCCAGTATTTGATTTTAAGTCTTGAATCAGTTGTTTTTTATCGACGGTTAAACTATTTAGCCGTTGGCATTGGGGATATAAGCTAGTCAGGATATTAGACGTAAGTGTGCAATAGATGGGTTGACTATCAGGATTTTCTAGACTGAGGAACGATTGAGCAGATTGATAGGGTTGCAGGTTTAATCCGATTTGGAAACTGGGTAGATAGGTGATGGTAAACCGCGAGGGGAAAAGGTAATGGAGAGGTAGGAGGTGTAAGTCTCGATGGGGAATTAAAATGAGTTTGTCAATATCGCTGAGATAGGGCAAAATATCACGAATATGGAGAATATATTCCAGGCTGCGTCGTAGCGTTTTAAGTAGAATAATGCCCAACCTCGATTACTCCAAGCCCTATAGTAGTCAGGATTAATTTCAATCGCTTTATCGTAATAGGTGATCGCCTCTTCATATTTCTCTAACTTGTATAGCGCACTACCCAGCCCATTCCAGGAATTGTAATAGTCAGGATTAATTTCAATGGCTTTATCGTAATAGGCGATCGCCTCTTCATATTTACCTAAGTTGTATAGCGCATTACCCAGCCCATTCCAGGAATTGTAATAGTCAGGATTAATTTCAATGGCTTTATCAAAATAGGCGATCGCGTCTTCATACTGCCCTAACTCACACAGCACACCACCCCACCCATTCCAGGCATAATAGTAGTCAGGATTAATTGCAATCGCTTTATCGAAACTAACAAGTGCTTCCTCGTACCGTTTCAACTCATATAAGGCAATCCATCGCCCTCGCCAATCTTGATGAGTGTGAGGTTCAAGTTGAAGCACTTGGTTAAAATCTGCTGTTGCTGGTTCCTCTAATTTCAACCCTCGGTAAGCTCTACCTCGATACGCCAAGGCTAAAATATGGCAGGGTTCAATGTTTAAAGTTTTAGTCAGATAATCAACCGATTCCTGATATTGCTCTAAGCGATAACAAGCTAAACCCAACCCAAACAACACTTGGGGGTTTTCCGGTTCCCGTTGTTCGGCTTGCTGAAATATCTGCAACGCTGCTTGGTTTTGTCCCCGATCTAGCTGCTCATGTCCCTGCTGTAATAATGCAGCTACATTATCATTAGACATGATCTGGTTTGCCTCCTGATGCTCTTATTCCTAGTATGTCCCCATTCACTAAATTTTTGTGATCAAGAGTAAGGATGCTTCGCTTTTTTTGCACGAAAGGGAGAGAATTCAAAGCCTCTCTCCTTGCAAGAGAGAGGTTTGGAGAGAGGTTTTCCAGATCCCCTGAAAAGTCAGATCAATATTCCATAACACCAAACCACCTACGCCTCCCTTGAGGAATATTGCCGCAACCACTGCGCCAACTCATCTTCAGAGAATTCCCCCGCCGCCAGCGATCGCATCACCAGCACTACCTCTGGCTCTGGTGCATCCAAATTCCAACTATTCACCTTCAGAAACACATACATCACCTGAAATGCCGTGCGCTTATTGCCATCAATAAACGGATGATTTCTAGCAATTCCATAGCCATAATCCGCCGCTAGTCGATAAATATCTGCCCCTTCATACCCATAGCGATTACGCGCACGGGCAAGGGCACTCGCCAGCAATCCCTCATCCCGTAACCCATACACTCCACCATGGGTTGCAACTTGATCATCATGAATCACCTGCACCATCGCAGCAGTAATCCAAATCGGTTCAGCCATCTGCTAACTCTCGCATGGCATTGCGGTACTGTGATGCCCCCTGCTTGTAAGCCGCCATCACTTGCTCGAATTCAGGATCATAAGCCATTAACTTAATGCCATCCTCCATCACCAGCAGGGTTAGTGTATCCCCTTCCCTTAAATCAAATTTGTCCAAGATTTCCTGAGGAAACGTGGTGCCAATGGAGTTGCCCACTTTCTGTAGTTTTATTTCCATGATTTAATTTTTCGCTGACGTTATTACTATAGTAATCACGCTAATTACCAAACAAGCCAGCCAAAAATGAATGGAGTCTAGCCCGTAGGGTGCGTTAGGCGCTGGCTGAGATTAACGTAATAAAGAAAGAATTTGCGCTTTTGCGCCGTAACGCACCGTTCTCGGTTATATGGTGCGTTACGCTATCGCTAACACACCCTACAGATAGAACATATAAGACCTTTGCCTAAGTTCTCAGGTGTGCCACGCCTGTAGGTTTTGACGTTTCACGGGAGCTAGAGCGGTAGAATAGCAGCATACCCACAACTGGATAAAATTCCATGTATCGCTTACGATCTCTCCCCTGGCGATCGCTACTCGAAGTCTCAGGGATTACCACTGCGATCGCGATCGTCCTTGAAATTATCCTCGGCTTAGGCGTCACCCAATCCGCCGCTATCCGTGAGATAATCCGGTTCCTCTATACTCCTCCCCTAGGGATAATTATCACTTTAATAGCAGCAGCGGGATTTGGAGTTCTTGCAGTTTATATTTTAGAACGGTTTTACCCCCAAGTTTTAATCAACAATAGCAGCTTGTGGGCATTAATCCCCTGTTTAGCCCTGACGTTATGGTTAAAATCACTGTTACCGTTACCCTTTGTTTTGGTTAGCATAAGTTATGCCAATGTGGTTGCCGTTCTCGTTGGCGTATTTTGGAAAGGGCGTCCCTATTGGCGCTAGCAAGCCGAGTTCAATATTAGTCGTAAATCATTAGATCTTTTAAATAAAAATCCCCCGATGTAAAGTCGAGGGATTCCATATATTGGATCTAATTTACAGCGCTTTTCAAGTAAGTGAGGTACACATACAGATCCCCGACTTCTTGGAGAAGTCGGGGATCTTGCTTAGAGACTGTACCTCATCAACCACCAAATCTGCTGTAATACTCTATCCAAACAAATCTGCTTGTTCCAGAGCTTCTTTAGACTCCTCGATTTCCGCCGCCTCCGGTGAACCTTTAAACGCTACTCGTAAGAACGGGGGGGCTAAGAATGTCGTCAGAATTACCATAATGATAATCGCGGCTTCTAAAGGCTTACTCAAAACCCCACTAGCTGAACCAATCCCAGCAAATACCAATCCCACTTCACCACGAGGAATCATACCAACCCCAATCGCAAAGCGGTTAATTTGCGGTTGACCAAAAATAGTCCAACCTGTAACCAACTTCCCGATAATCGCTACGGCAATTAAGAAGACAGCAATGACTAATCCTTCCCGATTTGCCGGAACCGCAGGATTGAGAACACCTAAATCGGCTTGTGCACCCACAGCGACGAAGAAAATGGGGACTAAAATATCGGCAATGGGAACAACTTGCTTATCCAGTTCTTTACGCTTATCCGTTTCATCCAGAACTAATCCGGCTGCAAATGCCCCTAAAATTGCTTCTAATTGAATCACATTCGCCAAGAACGCCATTAAAAAGGCAAAGGTAAACGCCGGAATAACCAATTGTCCTCGCGTTTGTAACTTATCCGCGATCGCTACAAAGGAGCGGTTGAAAAACTTACCCAATAAAATAGAACCGAGGAGGAAAACACTGGCACTAATAATCAGATAGATAACGTTGAAAACATCAACCTCACCGGTTTTCGCCAGACTCGCAACTACAGCTAAAACGATGATACCCAAAACATCATCAATAACTGCCGCCCCGACAATAATCTGACCTTCTTTGGATTTGAGACGCCCTAATTCCGAGAGAACTTTGGAGGTAATCCCAATACTGGTGGCGGTTAACGCTGCACCTGCAAAAATCGCTGGAATCGCCGCAACATTAAAGAAAAACATCAACCCGGCTGTACCCGCTATAAAGGGGGCGACGACTCCCACCACCGCCACAATTGCGGCTTGGTAACCCACTTCTTTGAGATCCCGTAAATCTGATTCTAAGCCAATCTCGAATAAGAGGATGATCACCCCAATTTCGGCTAAAACCGAGACGACTTCACTCTGGGTTTCAAAGACACTGGTAACAGCTTCTGGGCTTAAATCGCCAATCCATTGCAGCAGTTTCATCAGTAGGGAATCAGCCGCAACTGCGCCACTTTCGGGGAAAACAAGCAGATGCAACGCTGAAACACCGACGACTACACCGCCGACTAATTCACCTAAAACTGGCGGTAAATCAACTGCCTTCGATAACTCTCCGCCCAGTTTACTGGCAAGATAAATGATAACTAAACTGAGCAACACACCAGCGAGTACAATTGACCCATTTTCTGGCGCTGTTGCTAATATGGGAATTGGTTGTATCAGGTCTGAAAAAATCATGGTCTGCATCTATGGTTTATCTTCGAGTCTGTGAGATTGATTGATAAGTTACCCTTGAGGTTTAGTGACATTAAAATAAATTTAGCCCCTCAAAGCCTATTCGTTCAAGCCGATATACTGAAACGGCTCCCTAAATCCATGCACATCTGAATCTAAGCGAATTTATGACCAGAGCGTGCTGAAATACAATGAGTATTCATAGCACAACCCTAAGTTAATCAATCTATTGTCAAATCGTCTTGATTTGCTTTTTGGTACAGACCTATCCTTATCGGTCTGGACAACGGTTTGTCTTTAGTCAATTATTAGCCAAAACCAACCTGATTGTACTTCGTTTAATCCTTACTATAATTATACGTCTTTATGACAAAATTAATAAAATTTACAAATTTAATATTTATAATAAATTTTCCCAATTCTTTCTTATTGTAAGTAGTCGGACAAAATGAAAGTTAGCTGACATTTGACCAACCCTAAACGCCAAAAAAAAATTCCCCCTTCCCCATTAGAAACAGGGGATTAGACATCAATCATATCCTATATTGCTTTATTGAATTTAAGTAGTCGGACTGGCATAAAACGGTACTGTATCAAGTGCAAGTAAATCACCCTCAAACCCTTACTGTTCCCTGTTCCCCGTTCCCTGTTCCCTCATCTCAACCGTTAACTTTAATTGTGTCCACCCACTTAGTTACTGATAACAACATCATCGGATTGAGTGGGATAGGCAGTAGGCAATGTACCATTTGCTGGGAGTTCATATCTCTTGACCACAGCAACAGCTTGGCGCAAGGCTTCTGTCCGATCAACGTGCAAATTATGGGCAGGTAACATTGACAGAATGCCCAATTTTTGCAGGCGTCGTTCAATCTGACCCGTAGCACCAACAATGAAGACTTGACGACCTTTATCAATGGCTTCTTGGATGGAATTTTCAATCGCCAGGGAAGAGGTAACACCCAAGTGCGGCACATCACTTAAGTCTACAATCAGGACATCATGATCTGCCATCGCATTTTGCTGACGGGAGATTGCCTTGGATACCCCAAAGATCATCGGTCCACTTAGGTGGAACAATAGGATGCGACCATCAGTTTGATCAATTAGTTCTTTCTCTTCATCAGTCATCTGGATAGCATCATCAGCATCGGTAATCGTCTTAACATCCTTGGCTTGAAGTTTGGAGAGACGTTCAATGGTCAAGAGATTAGCAACGAATACACCAACGCCAACAGCGACAATCAAGTCAACAAATACAGTCAGGATGATCACGCCATACATAATCATGGCGCCCTTAATTGAAACCTGATGCGCTCGCTTCAGGAAACCCCAGTCAATAATATCTATACCCACCTTGAGGGCAATTCCTGCCAAAACCGCCATGGGAATCCAAGCCGTTAGACTGGCGGCGCCTAAAATAACGACCAGCAAGATAAAGGCACGAGTTAAACCAGATAGAGCCGTTCTTGCACCAGTTTGGATATTAACCACGGTTCCCATGGTTGCACCCGCACCAGCAATACCGCCACATAATCCAGATACCAAGTTACCTAAACCTTGACCAATTAATTCTTTGTTCGAGTCATGCTGAGAGCGAGTTAAGCTATCAGCGACAACGGAGGTGAGTAGAGCATCAATGCAACCGAGCATCCCCAAAACCAAGGCATTGATGAGCATGGTTTGGAATTCTGCCGCACTAAAAGTTGGAACCTGTAAAGTCGGTAAAGCTTGAGGGATCTCACCAATGCGGCGAATATCCCCCATCTCAGGGAACACAAACAACGCTACTACTGTTCCGACCACCAGGGCTATTAACTGGGGCGGTGGGAAAAACTTTTTAAAATTAGGCGGCGCAGACTGCAATAACAATGGTTGTATGACTAGAATTGCAACCGTTAAAACCGCCAGAGCCGTTTCACCGGGCTGCATATTCCCAATCAGCTCAGGTATGTTTTGAATTGTACCCAGGATGCCACCCTTCGGACTCCCCTGTCCCAGAAATGGTCCGAGTTGCAGGATGACCAGGATAAATCCAATCCCAGACATAAATCCAGATACTACTGTGTAGGGCATCAGGGTAACGTATCGACCCAACCGCAATGCACCCAGAATAATCTGGAATACCCCTGCCATCATGACTACGGTAAATGCCATAGCCATACCCTTTTCTGTACCCGCCGTCGCCGTCAGGTTAGCGATAACGGCAGTCAGAACCACGGTCATTGGACCTGTGGGTTCAGAAATGAGAGTGGGTGTGCCACCAAACAGGGCAGCAAAGAAGCCCACTAAAACAGCACCCCAAAGACCAGCTACAGCGCCAGCACCAGAGGCAACACCGAAAGCCAGTGCCATGGGTAGGGCGATAATTGCAGCGGTGAGCCCCCCAAATATGTCACCTTGCAGATGTCTAAAATGTATACGATTAGTGATTCGCATTAAGCTCGGAGGAGTGAGAGAACGACAGGGTACTCAGAAGGGTTCAGTCTGGGAAAGACTTTCTCATGTTTTCCGATAAGAGTTAAGCTTTGTAACGCTTCCTAATATTTCTTTAATTAGATTAACGGACGATGCTCCATTCTTTGCATTGGGATTTTCAATAGAAAGCATAGAGAGGACGCTTATAGGGGATGAGGGGATGGCGCATTGGTGTCAACTTAAGCTGAAAAGCAGGGGGAGCTGGGGGAGCTGGGGAAGCTGGGGGAGCTGGGGGAGCTGGGGAAGCTGGGGGAGCTGGGGAAGCTGGGGGAGCAGGGGGAGCAGGGGGAGCCGTGAGTTAACTGCTCTACGTTACACTGTTCCCTGTTTCCCAACAAATGACATAAGACAAATGACATAAGACAAATGACGATCACCGCCGTTAACTTTAATTGTCCCTACCTACTTATCTATGGATTGCATACAGGTTACTAAAATTCGGTCTTATGGCTATACGGGTTATCTGCCAGAAGAGCGGGTACTTGGACAATGGTTTGAAGTGGATCTGACGTTATGGTTAGATTTAGCTCCCGCCGGTGAGAGTGACGACATTAAAGACACTCTGGATTACCGCCAAGCCATTGACACGGTTAAGCAACTGATCGCCAACTCTAAGGTTTCCTTAGTGGAAAAATTAGCCAGCGCGATCGCAGATGCTCTGTTAAAGCTCGATAGAGTCGAGCGAGTACAAGTGCGGCTGAGTAAACCTGCTGCTCCTATCCCTGACTTTGGCGGCACAATTACAATTGATATCACTAGACCGGGTGTGGGGTGACCGGGTGCGGGGTGTGGGGTGTGGGGTGTCGGGTGAGTAGCGGCAAATCCTTCGAGGTTGAGAAATCAGGACGCCTCACCACGCCTCCTTTCAACATGAGGCGATCGCTAAATCCGTCTCCGTCGGCTTCCCTAAATGAACGCCTTGCTCCACCTGCATCCATTCCTGAAACACGTCTTCAATGAATGTTCGTGTCTTCTTCCCACTCTCATTTACTACCTGCACCTCAACTTTGAGAGTGGGTAAATACACACCCTCTACGGTTTGATGCCCATAAGCTACAACTTTACCCACGTTCCCAGTTGAACGATGATGAGCATAGTCGCCAATGTTTAGCATGATAGTCATAGTTCCCACAAGCATTCGCTAAATGGACAATGCATACCATAGCAACGGGATCAAGTTATTGCAATATTTCTTAATTGTTTCCGAGTATTGTTACATCACTACATATTTTTCTCATCGTAAACCTCGTGAGACTCCGGGTTCAGCGAAGCAACCCGGAGAGGGATAGAGGTCAAATCTTGCCACTCAATGTGGTAAGATTTGAAGGGTCCAGTTATAGGCACGACAATCAACCCCGTGCTTCGCTGCAACAACTGGACTTTTTTAGCGGTAAACTGTCCTAATCGCTTCCAGTTAACATCGCTAACTGAAACCTGTTTGTCGGTGTCTCCAGAACACCAACCGATG
>NZ_JAVJUO010000238.1:0-4454 GCF_040220555.1 Coleofasciculus sp. C1-SOL-03 | reverse complement strand
TTAAGGATTCAGCACTACAGCTATAAACCTGTTCACTGATTGCTTAACTGAATCCGATAGAGCATGATGCTGGCGTTCACATCAAGGTGTCATGACCCGTCTAACGTAGACTGCGGTGAGTCTTGGTCTGCACGTTCCGACGCAAGTCCAGATATGCCTAGATCTGCATAGTTCTGTATAGGTTTTTCGGAACGGTTATCTCTAGAACCGTCTCATTTAGGCGGATATATTCCGGGGCACGTCCACCGGGAATCACCAAGGCATCATAATCGGCGGCTACTACCTCACTGAATGTGGCATTCAAGGCGAAGTTATGACCGGGTTTTTCACTATAGGTTTGATCCCCTTCAAAATCGTGAACCGCCGTTTTTACGCTGTCTCCAGCCTTTTTATCAGGACAAACTGCATGAACAGTATGTCCCACCATTTGCAATGCCTGAAATGGCACCATGACCTCGTAGTCTTCGACGAAATCGCCAACGACCATTAAAATCTTTTTTCCACTCATCGTTGTTTAGTCCTTAATAAACGTCAACGCGATCGCTTCCAATGATGATTATCCTTAATCGTAGCGTTGAAAAGCCGAAGAGGTGACAAATGAATTCAGTAGACCAACAATGACAGACAGTTGCGGTTCTCTAGCTGTAGCCTTAGGTTGGGTTGAGTTAGCAAACCCAACACCATCGACAGGTCAAGTACCCCATCCACCCTACTTCGCACCCACCCTGTCCAAGAAACCTGATATGCCCCAAAGCAACCCTAAGCTGTTTGGCATTTAAACCTTAATGTTAATCCTGAAAAATTTTTTGTACGCTAAAACGCATTTAAATTGTGTATTTTCTGTTATCCTTTGCCTTTTCCCTGTTGCCTTTCAGGGTTTTAGGCATCCCAATTTAAATGCCGAACAGCTTAGTGCGAGTTTCTTGCTGGCTAGCCATTCCCCATTTAAATGGATGACAGCTTTGTGTTACGATTAAACTATCTTCTGTCTTTTCAAGCTTAAACGGGAGAAATCCATGAGATTTATTAGCCCCAAGGTCGATTATGCCTTTAAAAAAATATTCGGCTCCGAACAAAGTCAAGCTATTTTAATCAGTTTTCTCAATGCCATCATTTATGACGGCGAGAAGGTGATTCAATCCTTAACGATTGTCAATCCCTATAATCCCGGTCAGGTGATTAGCTTAAAAGAAACCTATTTAGATGTAAAAGCGGTGTTAGCCGATGGCTCGATTGTGATCATAGAGATGCAAATTGCCTCTATGTCAGCATTTAATAAGCGAGTGGCGTATAATCTGGCAAAAGCCTATAGCAACCAGTTGGCAAAAGGAGAAGATTATCCCCTTCTCAATCCGGCAATAGCGGTGACAATTACGGATTTCATATTATTTCAAAATACAGAGAAAATAATCAGTAAGCTTTCCTTTTATGAGGAAGAGGATAAGTTTCCAATTCTCGGAAATGAACTGCGGCTAATTTTTGTAGAATTACCGAAATTCAAGAAAACCCTGTCTGAGGTACATACTTTGGCAGATAAATGGATTTATTTTCTGAAAGAAGCGGCACGTTTAGAGAGTATTCCTGAGAGTTTGGCAGAAGTATCAGAGATAGAATTTGCGTTACAACTGGCGAATCAAGCCAACATGACAGTAGAAGAATTGGACATTGTTGATCGGCGAGGGATGATGCTGCAAGATGAGAAAGGACGAATTACTTATGCTGAAGAGAAAGGACGACTCACTGAAGCACTTGCCTTAATCATGCGCCAACTTAAAAAGCGTTTTGGAGACATCCCGGCGACGCTCAGCCGCAAAATTGAGGATTTATCTCTTGAAGATTTAGAAAGCTTAGGAGAAGATTTTTTAGACTTCAACAGTTTGGCGGATTTGTCAAGTTGGCTTGAGGAGCGATCGCGCTAAACGAACGTTACAGGAGTTCGATCACGCCACCCAATCTACATTCTAACCCGGGGCGTTTCGGCTTTTAGAAGTGAGTTTGACCGAACCTAATTTTGTACGGTTTTTCCCCCTTGTCTTCTTTCCATCCTTGTCCTCCTTGTCTTGTCCCAACCATAAAATAAAAAACCTACACCTGTAAGCCCCCCTGCACCCCCACTCATCTCAAGCTCCCATTCCCGAATACTGCTTCAATCCCTTGCGCCACAACCAGCGATTGATGCCAAAAAATAACAATCCCCAACCCACCATAACCAAAATTCCTTGGATAAAATTAACAGGTAGCCCAACTAACAACGCGGCGGGAAAATGAGCCAAGTAAGGGAAAGGTGTCCACTCGGCAACAGCTCGAACTGTAGGGGGAAAAACTTCCAACGGTGCCATCATTCCTGACAGAAATAAATAGAATAAATACCAAAATTGTTCCAGTGAACTGGCTCGCTCTGTCCAAAATGCAAATAAAGCAAAGGTATATTGGATTAAAAATCGTAGGGCAAATGCCATGGCTGTGATGAATATAAATAATAGTATATCACCCAAACCAGGTAACCAAAAGGCTGGGGGATAGAGGAAAAAGAACAAAGCTAAAAGTACAACGGATAAAGGTAGGCGAACAAAGCGTTCAGATAGATGACCTGCAACATGATGCCATACGGGATCAATGGGTTGTAGGAGTTTAGGAGACAGTCTGCCTTCTACCACTTCCCGTTCAAAATCAAAAATCATCCACACCACAGTAAACTGGCGAACGATAAAAACCGATAGGAAGTAACGCATAAATTCTTCAGGAGTTAGTTCAAACTCCCCGGCTTGAGATGCCTGCATCCAAACCCCCATAAGAATCAACGGCAAGCTGTTGGACAGTATCCAAAAAAAAAGCTCTGCCCGGTATTCCAACATGTGAGCATAGTACACAGATAGAAATATCTTACTGGTATAAATTAATCGCTTCATAGTAATTAGACGCTGCTGAATCAGTATTGTGGTGGGGGAGATGGGCAAGGTAAATAATTAATGACTAGAAAAAAGTTTTCTATGTAGGGGCGGGTTTCACTACTATCGTTTGAAATGGTGCGTTACGCTACCCTACCCTACCCTACCCTACCCTTCGGGAACGCTGCGCGAACGGGAACGCTGCGCGAACGGGAACGCTGCGCGAACGGGAACGCTTCGCGAACGCTAACGCACCCTACACCCGCCCTGTCCAAATGATTAATTTCTGGACAAATGACCAATGACCAATGACCAATGACCAATGACCAAAAATCACGAAACAACTCCGGCTCGGAAAACCCGACCGATGACTTCTTCGATGGGGGGGTCACTAACCGTTAAATCTATCACCTCTAAATCCGCCAAAATCCGAGCCACGGTACTTGTCAGCTTTTCACGCTGCACGAGGAAACGTACCGCTAACCCATCCACCGCTTCTATTTCTGCATAACCCGATAACTCCTCTTTTGACAAGGGTTGAGCCAGTTCTACTTTCACCTCCCGATAGGGAGCAAAGCGATTGAGAAGTCCCTCCAAGCTGCCATCATAAATCATTTGCCCTTCATAAATTAGCAGCACTCGCTGACACAATGCTGTAATATCTGCCATGTAGTGACTGGTCAATAAAACCGTGGCTCCCGTGCGCTGGTTGTACTCGCGTAAGAAATTCCGCACCGCTAATTGTGCATTAACATCCAATCCCAATGTCGGTTCATCCAAGAATAAGACTTGGGGTTGATGCAAAAGCGCCGCCAGCAATTCGGCTTTCATCCGTTCTCCGAGGGAGAGTTTCCGCACGGGTTGCGTGAGTTTGGCTTCTAAGGATAACATTTCTGCCAGTTCCCCGACACGACGTTGAAACTGGTTGTGAGAAATTCCATAAACGGCGGCGTTGATTCTCAGGGAATCCAAGGCGGGTAAGTCCCAAAGCAGTTGTTGCTTTTGACCCATGACTAGGGTAATCGTCTGCAAAAAGTTGGCTTCCCGCTGAAATGGCTGATGACCCGCCACCTTAACCTCACCCCCGGAAGGGTGAACCAGTCCGGTGAGCATTTTCAAGGTCGTGGTTTTACCGGCACCATTGGGACCGAGAAATCCCACCACTTCCCCCATACCAATTTCAAAGGAAACATTTTGTACAGCAACGACAGAGCGGTACTTTCGGCGCAAAAAGTGGGTGAGAGTCCCCTTAATACCGGGTTGTTTGACCGCTACGGGGTAGACTTTGCTCAGATTTTGAGCCACAACAATAGACATAATGATCTAGTCTACTTGACTCTTAGTGGAGAGTGATCGCGCATTTTGTAAATAACCCGCTTTAAGACAGTCCGCCACAATTTGCTCAACCAATTCCCAAAGCTGAGGTGTACCGATATAATTTTGCTAACTTATGCTAACAATGCACTCTAAAAGACAAGCTCTTAGAGAGGGGATATCTCCCAAAGCCCGTAGGAAAATCCCACGGGCGCCGTTAATGTCCCTGTCCATCCGAAATCCATCACCACC
>NZ_JAVJUO010000237.1:0-5771 GCF_040220555.1 Coleofasciculus sp. C1-SOL-03 | reverse complement strand
GTTGGTGGTGATGGATTTCGGATGGACAGGGACATTAACGGCGCCCGTGGGATTTTCCTACGGGCTTTGGGAGATATCCCCTCTCTAAGAGCTTGTCTTTTAGAGTGCATTGTTAGCATAAGTTAGCAAAATTATATCGGTCATTTGTCAGGGAATAGGGAATGTAGAGTTTTGAGTTAACTCCCCCAGCTCCCCCAGCTTCCCTCCAGACTTTAATCCCTTTGTGGGAGTTGAATCTTGACAGCACCTTCTGGGGTAGTGACGACTTTACCGCCGAGTGCTTCAATCTGATTAATGGCACGCTGACGAGTGCGATCGTCCATGGCGTTTTGCAGCACCATTGACCACGCACTGACTTGGGCTGATTTGCTGGAGGGATTGCGCTCAAGAAATTGGGCAGTTTGGCGGGAAATTGAGGCGACATACTGACTTTCTTCATCTTCATAAGTGCTTGCCCATTCTGCGGCTTTCTCGAAGGATTGGCGGGCGGCTTGGGCGTCACCCAGGAATAATAGTTCGTCGATTGCTTTATAACGCCAGATGTAATAGGATTTGCGGGGGACTTGAGGGGAAAGCTGTTGGAGTCCTTCTTCCATCAGTTCGACTGACCGATCTGGCATACCCGCATAGAGAGACGTGCTACCGGAAAGGAAAAAGTAGGCGTCTAAGAAACGGGGGTCACGGGTTAGAATCACTTCAAAGTAGTCTGGACTCAGTTGATAGCCCGTGACATCACGAGCTTGATCATCACCGAAATATTGCAGGAAATTGAGAAAAACCCAATCGGCTAATAGGTTATCAAATCCGAATGTTGGTACTTTCTGAAGGAGATTGAGGCGCACCTTTTCAGCTTCGATTTGGCGTTGCAGTTCTGTGGGAGACGGTGTTTCGCCTTTGCCTTGGAGTTGATTGAGTTGGGGAATTTGTAACCCTCCCACGACAATGATACAGAGAAGGGCTATTAGGGAAGGGAAGAGAGATTGACGTAAGGATTGAGACGATTGGGTCAGCATTTTGGGTAAATGTATGGATTATTCTTTAGGACGGTCTGTAGGGGCGACCCGCCTGCATCAATTAATAACTCCTGTCCACTCCATTGTATCGGGTCGCCCTTTCCTCACGGGAGGCTCACCGGATAAGTTGGGTTACTCTACCCTTCGGGAACTCCAAAGGAGTACGAGAAGGCTTCGCCTACGTTCCAAGGGCGCAACCTATAGCAGTAGACACATTGATTAGGACTTTCGTCACCATTGTAGAGACGTTGCATGCAACGTCTCTACATCAATGATGTGTCCTAACCGCTATGTCGGTTACTATACTTGCGTTGACATGCACCCTTTCCTCCCCCCCTTTGTGTCAAAGCGGTTTTCAGCAGGAGAAATAGAAGGGAGCGATCGCTCGATCTTGGTTATGGCGATGTTGAAGGGCTAGCTTCAGGAAATCGCTCCAGAAGTTGATCACGGGATATCTGAGACAATTGTGAGAGGTATTGGCTTAACTCTTGAGGCGGTAATTGTAATATAGGAGTTACCCGTGCCAGCAGTTGAGCATCTAATTCTCCAAAACGAATTTTCAGCAAATTTTCCACAATAAAATGCTGCGCCTGTTGGCTTCCGGCTGCGTTATTTTCGAGTTGAGAAAACTTTAACACAAAGGGGGTTAACTCCTGAGGGGGTAATGCTGATAAGGGCGTGACTAAAGCGGCGAGGGTGGGAGTCAAATCGCCCAAGCGAGTTCTGAGGACGTTGTTGATAATTAGCCGTTGTCCTGCTTGTATCCCTTGTCGCATACCTCGTTGAATCGTTTTTGGGCGATCGTTGGGTAATGCGCTTAATTCGTCAATGGCTTGCTGTTTGACCTGTCCTGTACCAAGAAGTCTTAACCACCGAGTTTCTGGGGTGGGGGGAAGTTGATCAATAACCACAATGGCGGTATAGTAAAACTCCGGCATAAAGTAGATTCCACTTAACCAGTTTTGTTCATCAGGTAAGGCGGCAAAACCCTCTAGTAAACTGGCTGATGCGGTGGGGATGAGTATCCACAATCGAGGCAGTTCCTCTTCGTTAAGCGACCTATTTTCTTGCTTAGCTCGTTGGTCTAGCTTGACATGCAGGTGAAACAGTTTACTCAAACAATCGCGGATTTGATCAGGGGTTACGGCGTCGCCAAAAGGTTCAAATAGGGCGGGAGTTTGGGCGAAGCGTCCCAGAAGTCCTAGAGAAAGTAGGTCATCACTTGCTGTGGCGTTGGGTGTGAAGTAAATGTCAATTTCTTGTACGGGTTCAGGGATTTCATACCGGGTTTTAACCAGTCCGATTGGGGATAAGACTTGGTTGAGGTAATCGGTAGCAAATTGGTTGTGGGGAGATTGAGTCATTTTAGGTTGTGATCGTCGATGGTGATGAGGTTTATTTTACTGAATGTAGGAGCGCCTCGTCTTGCATCCGTGTCAACTTAAGCCACAATCCTTGTCAACTGTCCGGTAGATTCCCGACTTGCAGAATTCAATTTATTTGGGATCATCAGGGTTTCAACAAAGAAGTCGAAGATCTGTCTGTGTACCTCACTTACTTGAAAAGCGCTGTAATTGACGGAAATGGGAAACAGGAGCGATCGCACTGTCCGGATTCGGCAGATTAGGTTCAATCAACCGTTTGTTCGCAAGAATTATCTCTTTTAATTTTTCCAGGCTTCATCTAGGGTAAAATTCCGAGGATTTTTCAGGATAAAGATGTTATCTTCTTTAATTAAATCCCCGGTGCAGGATATAGGGATGCGCTCTTGATAAGCTTTAATGGCTTGAATATAGTTGTGGTCAAATAACTCGGTTTTGATTTTCCATAACTGATCAAAAATTACACCGATCAGTGTAAGTTTGCCACTGAGTTGGTCGGGGTTAGGCGAGTAAATTTCCATGACGACTCCCTGAATCGTCCGGTTGGACAGTTGACTAATTAAATTTTTGAGAATATCAAGTTGAGAACGTTCTTCAGCTTGGGAAAGGGTTTCCAGCAGCCGATTCATGGAAACGGGAAAATCAGGAACGTCAGGATTTAGGGGTAAAACAAGGTTAAATTGTCCGTGGGACTGATTGTCTTTCATCCAAATTATTGCCTGATCCGCGATTTGCTGCTTTTGTTGCCAACCCTGTGCCTGTAAGTAAGCCGCTACCTGTTGGGGATGTATGGCTTTGAGTAATTCAATGTCTTTAACTGTTACATTCATAACCGTTCTCCTGCTATAAGCAGAGCTAAATTCTTCTTTTTGAATGTTACTATCCACTTCGAGCTTCTAATCGTTTTACTCGCTTCTCCTCTAACAAGTCTTCGTAACCAATTAGTTCCTGATATTCCGCTTCGTTCAGTTCACCCCATTCACAGCGATCGCGTAATGTGTTTAAATGTACCTGTTCCTCTTCAGAGATATGGCTCTCTATCACCTCAAGCAATTGGGTTTCCTGGGGACTAACTGTACTCGACTGAGGCGGCTGCGCTAAAAATTCCAATAGCTGTACAACTGCTATCAATTTGTCCTGAGGTAGCTGTCCAATCAGCGCGTTCGCGAAGCGTCTCGAAGAGAATCGCTTTTTGGTGAATATCAGTAGCAGGAGCCATTGTCCATCCCTATGTCATGGTTAATTCATAGTTTAGCAAATCTTAGGATTGGTTAAGGCTACCCGTAAATGTCACTGAGAAAATAGTGAGTATTCTGCAATAATATAGGCACAACCTTGGCATAGTTGACACCAATGACCGACCTGCGCCCGATCAAATTGACGGAAGTAGGAATAAGGAAGCGATCGCACGATTGAATTGACGGGAATAGGAAACAGGAGCGATCGCATGATGGAATTGACCGGAAGGGAACTCAAGAACTGGCACAGGGCGGCGTTGAGTCAGTTTTTAATAATGCTGGAAATTTTACCTTTTGACGCCCAAACAACACAAACTTATGGCAAAATGAGAGCAGAATTAGAAAAAATGGGCATTGTGATGGGTGCAATGGATTTACTTATTGCTTCCCAAGCTCTTGCTTATAATATCACTTTAGTTACCAATAACGTGAGAGAATTTTCCCGAATTACCGGCTTGACTTGGGAAAACTGGGTAGCATGATTGGCAGATAAGCTTGGCGCGATCGCATGATGGAATTGACCAGGCGAGAACAGGCGATCGCACCGTTTGTCGCCCGTGTGTAGGGGCGACCCGCCTGCATCAATGAACAACTCAAATCCCTTCAATTGGATCGGGTCGCCCTTTACTTAGTAAACAAAGCAACGCCTTGATCTGACCCCTCCCTAACCCTCCCCTTCAAGGGGAGGGAACGATACAAATTTAAGGACTGGCTTAGGGAAATCGAGCTAGGAGTTGCTCACGGGATAGCTGCGGTAGTTGCGAGAGGTATTGGCTTAACTGTTGGGGGGGTAATGCTAATAAAGAAGAGACTAGTGTTGTCAGTTGAGCATCCAATTTTCCAAAACGAGTTCTCAGCAAATTTTCGACAATGAAATGCTGTGCTTGTTGAATAGCTGATTCACTGTTTTCCAGTTGAGATAGTTGCAAGAGAAATGGGGTTAACTGCTGAGAGGGTAATTCCGATAAAGGAGTGATTAAAGCAGCCAGGGTGGGAGTCAACTGTCCCAAGCGATTCTGTAGCAAGTTTTCGATAATCAGCCGTTGTCCTTGTTGCAAACCTTGTTGCAAACCTTGTTGCATCGCTTCTTCCCTGGCTTGTTGCCGAGCTGCATCCAGTTGTTGCCGATAAAGGGGTGCTAATGCCATAATTAACGCCCTGTCCTCTGTGTCTAATTTTTGGTCTTGGTTGGCTTGTAAGTTGGCTTGCAAGTCATACAATAACTCTAGCGTAAACTCTCGTAGTTGGCTGTCTTGGGGTAATGTGGTGATTTCCTCGATGGCTTGTTGTTGGATCGTGCCTTTTCCGAGAAGTCTCAACCAGAGGGTTTCTGGGATACGAGGGAGTTGGTGGATGACGACGATAGCTGTTCGGAACGCCTCATGGAGAAAATAGAGTCCAGTTAACCAGTTTTGTTCGTCGCCCAAGGCGCCAAAACTATCGAGTAAGGGGGTTGAGGCGGTGGGAGTGAGTATCCATAGTCGGGGGAGTTCACTTGAGTTCAGGGAGGTGGATTCCCGTCGGGCGCGTCGTCTCAATTCCCGATGTAGGTCAAACAATTTGGCAATACAATCACAAATTTGATCGCAGGTGACAGGATTGCGAAAGGGTTCAAAGACGGCGGACGTTGTGGCGAAGCGCCCTAAAAGTCCCAGTGAGAGGAGGTAGTCATTTGAGACAGAGGTGGGGATGAATAAGACGTCAACCTCGCGCACTTCCCCAGCAATGTTGTGACTGGTTGTAACTTTTCCAATCGGGGATAAGAGTTGGTCGAGGTATTTCTTAGCAAATTGGTCGTGGGGAAATCGGGTCATTGGGGAATGGGGATAGTCTACGAGTGTAGCCATCTATCTTACCGGAGTTGGGGAACATTCGCGATCGCACTTTGTCGGGGCGAGATGCTTGCATGAATTAACAACTCCAATCCATTTAATTTGATCGGGTCGCCCTTTACTTGATCAACAAAGCCATACCTTGATCTGACCCCTCCCTAACCCCTCATAAGGGTAGGTTTTTTAAGATTGGGGTTGAGGTAAGACAAGGAAGACAGGTAGACCAGTAGACAAGGAAGAGTGAGAACGAAAAATCGGGCGTTTCGGCTTTTAGAAGTTAGCTTGACCGAACCTAATTTTGTACGG
>NZ_JAVJUO010000236.1:0-16264 GCF_040220555.1 Coleofasciculus sp. C1-SOL-03 | reverse complement strand
GGCGAGTTCGTTATCGACAAGAAAAGGAGGTCAACCCGATTGGATTACTGCACACCGATTCACCGTAAGGATGGTTATAGCTATGCATTTTGATTAGGTTTGCGTAGATGTCTATAGAGATTTGGTTACAGTTCTTTACCCTGAAAAGCGTGCAGGTTTGGATTGCCGAAACCCTTGCTATACCGTAGGGTGGGCATTGCCCACCAGCCAAAATTTCAGTACCATTCAACATAAGATCAACAGGCAGAGCATCCTCAAGGACATTCCCTTCTCAGACTTGGGAACGAGGCTAACGAGGCTAGGCTACGCCCCAAATAAAAGTAACCAAATCGGTAAGGTAAGTAAAAGTCCTATCGAACCAACCGCCAGTGCTGTCACAGTTAACTCGCGATCAAGTTCATACACTTCCGCGATGACTAAAGTGGCAAAGGCTGGCGGCATTGCCATTTGCAGGACGATCGCTAACTGCGGCTTACCAACTATGCCAAACTGTGATAACGCTATCCCTAACACCAAGGGAATCAGTAACATTTTAATCCCCAGACCCACCCCCGCTTGTTTAACTTTGCGCCAAGACGCCAACTGACTCAAGCGCATACCAATCAGAACCAGTGAAAGGGCGATCGCACTCCAGGCAAATTTTTCCATTCCCGCCTCCAGCCATCCTGGTAACGGAACCTGACGCAACCCCAATCCGATGCCCATACTCCACAGCGCCGGATTAATCACCAGCGATCGCACTAACTGCCCATGACTCTTCTCCCCCTGACCAAAACGTGCCGCTAATACTACCCCTAAACCATAAGCACCCAGTAACGTTCCCAGCATGTCATAAAATAGCGCCCAACCAAAATAGTTTTTTCCCAACAAGGTTAGATTAACGGGAAACCCCAAATACCCTGTATTTCCCACCATCGACGCCAGCAAAAAACTCCCTTGAGTCGGTTGAGTCCATTCAGATGGAGTATCATTTGTCAAGCCCTTATTCGCGGCAAACTTCCCGCCACCCTTAATCCAAAACCAAGCCAATCCTGCACCCAACAAAATCGCCACCCAAGCCGCGATCGGGGCAATCCAAATCTTTCCCGATAGATCCGCACCCCGCAGAAACGTAATAATACTGATAGGAACTCCAATCCAGAACAGAAATTGACCAATAAAGGTTGGTATCCACCGGGGCATCAAACGCCCCAACACCCATCCGAGTAGCACACCACCTCCTAGCTGGAGGTAAAGTTGGAACAAGGGTCGTAAACGCTCTGGATCTAGGCTGGGCATTAGATAATGATCAAACAGACAACGGTTTTGATGATAAGTCAGTCTCCAAGAAAAGAAATTGGCACAGACTACATAAGTGAAGTTGCCAACCTTTAGCCGAATGACACTGAATTAAGGCTGGTGGGCATTGCCCACCCTACGGGATATCAAGGGTTTTGGCGATTCCAAAATGCTTATTTAGTGCCATTGAACTTAAGCCAAATGACAGTATCAGTAGTACGCTCAGGAGTGGAGTTTTGAATACCCCCGATTTTCCAGGAGAACCCGTCAACCTATCCGAATCAACAGAGGAGGATATTCCCGTAGCCGTCAGGGATACACCCGACACCCGACAGCGATCGCGGTGGCAGCCGTTCCTGATTATCCTGGCAGTATTAGGAGGCGGCGCGATCGTTTTGGCACTAATCCTATCCTCGTCCACTTCACAATCCCCTCAAACGGTTACGGCTTCCCCACAACCTACGACAACGGATACCTCCACCCCAGCTACTCCAGAAGAGAGTGAGAGTGAGAACGACGTTGATAATCTTCTCGGACACCTCCCCTACGAAGAAGCCCCCCTATCTGAACTCGAACCCATTACTTCAGATGGTCGGATTCAACTCCGGGAAGCAGCGGCGAAGAAATTTAAAGCGATGAGGGCAGCCGCTCAAGCCGATGGCATCGTATTAGTCGCAATATCCGGCTATCGTACTCAGCAACAACAGCAGCATCTCTTTTTTGACATCAAAGCCCAACGGGGACAAGTGGCGACACAACGGGCTGAAGTCAGTGCGCCTCCCGGTTACAGCGAACATCACACCGGTTATGCCGTCGATATTGGCGATGGCAGAACACCCGCCACAAATCTGAACACCAATTTTGAGAATACGGCGGCGTTTAAGTGGCTGGAAAAGAATGCCGCGTACTATAGCTTTGAGTTATCCTTTCCCAAAGGAAATCCCCAAGGTGTGAGTTATGAACCATGGCACTGGCGCTTTGTTGGTGATCCAGATAGTTTAGAAACTTTCTACAAAGCCCAACATTTGGATCGTCCTGATTCCGAACCGTCTCCTTCGTCCTCAGAACCAGAGGATGACTCTAGTACCAAAGAACAGGGAACAGAGAATAAAGAACGGGGAATAGAGAACGGGGAATAGAGAACCGAGAAAGGTTGTTGTAGTGCGAGCGTCTCGCTCGCTATTTTGTATGGGTTTTTATCCTAAGAGGGAACAGGATGGAAAGACTAAAACGTATAATTGGGGAGTTATCCAGTCATGGCTGATAATCCGATCACTCAGCAAGATGATACTATTCCTGAAGAGGACTGGCGTGTTGCTCATACTAGGATAGAGGAAAAGCTGCGCCGGAATGCCCAAACTCAGCAGGGTTGGACGTTAATGGATTCTGCGACTCTGGTTGACGCGGCAAAATTGTTAGGTGAATCCGATGCTCCACCTCCTACTCCTGAAGAGTTACAGATAAGCGATGGTGAAAGCCCTCGCGATTCATCCGAGGGATGAAACCGAATTTCGACAAGCTCAATTGCCGCGAAGCGTCTAGCCCAGCAACTTTAGTTGCAAGTCTTAGTTAACTTGTGCTATAATTTTATCATGAGTCTAACACGATAAAATGATTGTCTACGAGGGTAAGTTAAAAGGAAAAGACTACCAGTACAGGAGGCTCGATGAAGCCATCCGTACTGGTTTGTTTATCCGTAACGCTTGCCTTCGCTATTGGGAAGATGGTCATGCTAAGAACCGCAATGATTTGTACAAGCATTGTACGATTCTTGGTAAAAACAAAGAGTTCCCCTGGGCGGGGAAGCTGAACTCTCAAGCCCGACAAGCCATGTCAGAGCGTACCTGGGCAGCTATTTCAAGATTCTTTGATAACTGCAAAAACCAGATCAAAGGAAAGAAGGGGTATCCCAGGTACAAGAAAAACCGCCCTAATCATGGGTCTGTAGAGTATAAAACATCCGGCTGGAAGCTGTCAGAGAATCGTGATTCAATCACATTCACTGATGGGTTTAAAGCCGGGACATTTAAGCTCTATGGAACCCGTGACTTAAACTACTACCAACTCAGTCAAATCAAACGAGTTAGGGTAGTACGTCGAGCCGATGGTTACTACGTTCAGTTCTGTATTGATCATGATAGGACAGAGGACAGGGGACCAACGGGCAATACTGTAGGATTAGATGTTGGGTTGAACCATTTCTACACCGACTCTAACGGACAGACAGTTGACAATCCAAGATTTCTGAGGAAATCGGAAAAACAACTTAAGCGTCTCCAGAAGCGAGTATCTAAGAAGTTCAAGAAGGGTCAACCTCAATCTAATAACTACAAAAAGGCTAAACAGAAGTTAGCTAAGAAACACTTAAAAGTCAGTAGGCAGCGTAAAGACTTTGCAATAAAGGCGGCATTGTGCGTAGTCCAGTCTAACGACTTGGTAGCTTATGAGGACTTGCAAGTGCGGAACATGGTCAAAAATCACCACCTGGCTAAATCAATTAGTGATGCAGCTTGGTCTGAGTTTAGACGTTGGCTTGAGTATTTTGGCAAAGTATTTGGTGTAGCAACAATTGCCGTTAAACCTCACTACACCTCTCAAAATTGTTCTAATTGCGGTTGCGTCGTAAAGAAAGCGCTTTCAACGCGAACACACAAATGTAAGTGCGGATTTGTTTTAGATCGTGATTGGAATGCTGCAATAAACATACTCAAGGAAGCACTTCGTACTGTAGGGCATACAGGAACATTCCTCCGAATACTGGATAAACGCTTCGGGACAACTCGCCCTCTTCTGTATTGATGAAAATCAATACTCTAAGGTGATTGGATGAACGAAGAATCCCCCGCGTTTTTAACCGGGGGAGTGTCAAGTTGGCTTAGGGACAATTTGCTCGAACACCAGCAAGCTGTGGAAAAACTTATCAAATTAATTGATTCTTTATTAAATCGCTGAATCAAAAGTCCAATATCAGATAGCACTACGCATTGAGGTTAGGACAATAACATTAAGTGAAAAGGCAACAGGCAACAGGCAACAGGCAACAGGCAACAGGTAAATGTCCTAACGTATCTTCGTAGTACTATAACTGTAAAGACTTCCTTGAGCTTGTCACCGATAACCTATCAATCAAATCCGCTCTAATCCAAATAATAAGATTCCAATATCACTAGAAGTTAATCTTGTCAATGGCAAACCGTTAAAATTTTAAAATCAACCCTAACAAAACGCATTTTTATATCAACTTATGCAGCAAACCACTCTCAATGTAATTGCCATTGGCATCTTTGGCATGACCCTTTCTGCCCTACTGACTCCAATTTTTAATATTCCGCCAGCGATTCCCGCCTTGGCAACATTTGGAATTTTGGGATTAGTTACGGTAGACAGTCTCAGCTTTCAAGGTAAAGGTACAACGGTACTATTAGATTGGTTAGCCCAGAGGCGCAGTGACTATCGCGATCGCATTCTGCACCATGAAGCGGGTCATTTCCTGGTGGCTTACCTGTTGGGGATTCCGATCAGGGGGTATACGCTGACAGCCTGGGAAGCCTTGAAGCAGGGACAACCGGGTGCGGGTTTAGGTGGCGTGCAATTTGATACTCAGCAACTCTCACCGAATCCCCTTGCCATTGGCGAAATGCGATTGACTCTGGATCGGTTCTGTACCGTTTGGATGGCAGGAATTGCGGCGGAAACCCTGGTTTATGGTGAAGCGGAAGGCGGAATTGACGATTGCCAAAAATTAAAAGAAGCTTTGAGATTATTTAAACGTCCTGCTGGCGAATTGACTACTAAACAGCGCTGGGCGATGCTGCAAGCCCAAACAATGTTACAGGACAACTGGAAAGCTTACGAAGCCCTTGTTAAAGCTATGGCAGAACGGACATCCGTAGGCGACTGCTACCGTTTGATTCAAGATCATTACCACCATGCAGAGACGTAGCATCCTACGTCTCTTGATTAATAAAGTGTGTCATCACTGTAAAGCACCTGGTTCGTTCCTTTGGCTTTAGCACGCAAAAGATTATGATCCGCCCGTTTGACGAGGCTTTCGCCTTTGTGGTCATCTGAAGCCTTGAGAGAAGCAATGCCAACGCTAATCGTAATCTCGATCGCGATCGTACCATCTACATTAAACGGTTGCTCGTTGATCTGATATCGTAGGCGTTTGGCGACAATTTTAGCTTCCTCGCCATTGGTTTGATTGAGAACCACTAAAAACTCTTCGCCGCCATACCGAAACAATGTATCCTGTAGGCGCAGATTATGCTGGAGTCTAGTTGAGAGCAACTGTAAAACGCGATCGCCAACCTGATGTCCATAGGTATCATTCACGGATTTGAAATGATCCACATCCATCATAATCACACTCAGATCCGTGATGTAGGTGCGGGCATTTTGAATTTGCCGGGGTAACTCCCATTCCATCGCCCGACGATTATTCAGTTCGGTTAAGGGATCAGCCAGAGCCAAGGTGGAGAGAACATCATTGGTTTGCAGCAGTTTTTGGTAGAACTGCACACTGCGCCATCCGGCTAGGATATGGGCTTTCAGAAGCCGATATTCTGCCAATGCACTTCCTGGATCTCCTGTTGGGGTGCAAGTCAAGGGTAAGTAAGCATCTGCACCGCCTTCTAGGGCTTCAGCACAAATAATTTGTTCCCGACGCGGATCAGCGGCTTGACCTTCATTCAAGGAATAAGACGGGTCATTAATTAAAATGCAATACGTCCAGCTTAACTGTAGCTGTTCTTTAACCTGCTTACACAGTTCCAAACTCCCATTTTGGGTTGCCTGTACGATTAAAATTGCGTATTGTTTAGCTTGAACCTTACTCAGAGCCTCTTCTGGATTGGCAGACGACTCCACCTTGCCAGACGTAATCGTGCGAATCTGGTCAAGGAACGTCTTAAGGAATTGTGAATTTCCCACGATTAATACAGAAGCGTCCATTTTGGGATGTAGCTCGACAAGAGCTGAGACATTGACCCTGTGCACCTGATGTCAAAACGTTTTCTACCAGAAGTTGAAGCTTTGGCAGGGGATTTCCCCTCTCTATCTAGAGTAGACTGTTTTCCGGGCTAAGAACAGTGGTATATGTGCTGCATCTGAAACTTGCGGCGAACCTCTTGAGGGTTGCCACCCTGGATTGGATGCGATAAGGAGTTCGAGTATAACCCATTTCTCCTGACTTCTACATTAACTTATCGTGCCTTGGAGCCTTCTGCCTTGGAGCCTTGTCTCCACCAATAGTATAAGTATTCAACCGGACATGATATCACCCCACCCAAATCAACGATTCAGATGGGGATAAATACGGCAAAACCTCAGTCGGTGAAACACCTTCTGAGGAACCTTTGTTGGGAACACACTGAGTTAGGGGATTACTTCTTTTGTTTGAGCTGTTTCAAGATTGAACCGATACCCAGGGAACCAATAGCGATCAAGCCGCCGATTGTACCGGGTTCAGGAACCTCGGTTGCCGTAAACACAGCACCAGAGAATTTCAGATCCTCGTCTATTGTCTCATCTGCATCGAGTTTTGCCTGAACTTGATCAACGGTAGTATTGTTGATTTGGAAGGTGATATTGCCCTGACCTTCAGAGATATCGTTAGAGGCACTGGTAAAGAATCCAGAAATTGCCACGTCTACGGCTACGTTAGCACCACTATCTTTTAGATCGTAGGTAGCCGTTTCCAGGGTGAAAATACTTTCGCCATCTGTGATGGGGTCTACATCACCTGGGAAAAAACCAACAACACCGGGAATTGGAGTGTTACCCAAGTCAAGAAAAGGAGTCTCTGCTGACAGGGGAGTAAACGAGAGAATACTACCTATGTTTGCCGAATTGAATACTTCAAAACTGGGATCACTACTCGTAATCGAAACTGGAGTGACGGGTTGGGGACTAAAGGTGAGGGAGTTCTTGCTGAATTTGACTATACTTTGGTCACTACCAAACGCACCAGAAGCTAACTGAAACTTACCAGTCAACGCAATGGCGTTTGCTTCACCAGCATTAGTCAACACACCAGCAGCGACTAGGGGTATTGTAGCCAACGAGCCAAGAATTGCTTTTTTCATATTATGGGGTACTCCTGTTGTTACTGCAAAATTTAGGGGACTGAGGGATTGCTAAGGGAAGCAGGGATATATTTCGATTTTCCTTTCCTCAAATTAACGTCTTGTTACTTAAGCTGTCTATAGTTACCTGTAAGGATTTGATGAACTCTTTACAAAGTTTTCATGAAGCTTTGCCTAAGTCTGGGCAATAAGATAATAGAAGTCAAGCATGACAGCTTAGAGGGTGTTTACTATAATTCCTATGTCAACTTCTAACCAACATTGGCTGAGTCTGATAGCGTGGCTATCCCTTACATCGGAGATGATATATATTGAGTAATGTAAATATCCTACCTTAATTGTATTACAGCCAGTGTGACTGTCATCACTCTTAAGTTCAATTTGACGATTCTCTCCCTTGAGAGCCACCAACGATAAAGCGATCGCGCCTTCATTTTCTCCAAAGGGGCGATCGCATCATGCGTCTCAAGGTTTGACGGTAGCTTTATATACAAAAAATTGGGGGTCTTGCTTTTGTTGTCCCCAATGTTTTTGTGTTTGAGCCAAAGGCTCTAGCTTATTGTCTTAAGCCTTGTTCTTTTTGCCAGCGCGGGTCAGAGCTAAGGAACCAGCGACTACTCCCAAACCAAGCATTGTGGCAGGTTCAGGAACAGAAGCGGTAGTAAATGCAGCACCAGAGAATGAAGCATTCACCATGCCATCTTGATTGAGAACTAAGTCTTCGATATCATCAGCGTCAGCGTCATTAACTTGGAAAGTTAGGTTACCTGCACCGTCAGATAACATACCGTCGGCACTGATAAACTGTCCGAAAACAGATAGATCAATAGCTACATTATCACCACTTTGGCTAAATGTGTAGTCACCAACACTTGTTAGATTGAATACATTCAAGCCATCTCCAGGACTACCAGGAAAGCTAGCTTCCAAGTCTAAAAAGGGATTGTTTGCGGTAGCATCATCCAAGTCTATGTCGCTGATGATAGCAGCATCAAAAGCTGTAAAGCTTTCTGTTTGAAGGGTAAGAGCAATGTCACCTGGATCAGAGAAATCTACTTCATCCATAGAAATTTCAGCAGTAGTGAAGACGCTACTGAAATTAAATTGACCAGTTAACGCAGCAGCACTTGCCGCGCCAGCGTTAGCCAACACACCAGCAGCCGCTAGGGGCAGTACAGCGAGTGAACCTAAAATTGCTTTTTTCATGAAATATACTCCTAATGACAGATCGATTGCGTGGTACTTAAGGAGTCTTGAGCCTGTGAGACTCTGACATTCAGATTACTTTTCTTTCCTTAAGCTAACTTCATACTACTCGACATGTCTAGGAGTATCCATAAAGCTATGATGAACTTTCTGTAAAGTTTTCATGAAGTTTTGTCCAAGGAGGCGAGACATCCTGCTATCGCGGGATTCCTTGGGATTAACGCTTCCTGGGGGTTAGAGATTTTTAATACTACACCAGTGACTGCACGCTTTGTGTGTGGATGCTTTACTTAAGCTAACAAAACTTTGTCAAGATCAGTTAAAGACCACTAATAGAGATTTTAGCTTAAATCGGCGAAAAGCTTATACCTGGGCTTTGAGTAAGAGTGGGTTTGGTCGCAATGTTATTAATTATACCTTTATTGAACGGCTAAACCAGCCTCTATCAGTCTCCTATAGTCACACGATCGCGAAAATACTCCTGATACAACTGACAGCTTACTACGACGCGATCGCCAACCCAACGCACTAATCCGAAACTGTGCAGCTTCACCATCTGGATTGGATCAAGTTCCACAGCATCATTTGCCTTAAGCACCTGCTGATAAGTAACCGCTAAATCTGGATACTGGCGCAGCCTCCATAAGTGGTGATGGAGGTGCTTCCCATAGATTCCTGTATCCGTCGCTACAGTTTCTCCGACCGATTTGAAACTCACCTGATGCTTTGCCATTTCATAGAACATCAAACGCACCAAATAGGGAAACCCCCCCACTAACCGCATAAGCTGATCCAGTTCCTGGGATGATAAATAGAGTCGATGACGCTTTGCCAACTCGTAGACTTGTTCACGAGTAAACGGGGATAACTGAATCCCTAACCCCACAGTCAACAGCGATTGATAGGTATGAAACCAACGATAACCCTCAGAGGAATGAACTAACACCAAGCGCAGGTTGGAAAAGACAGGGATATCTTTGGTATCCTCTTGCCAGGAGTGTAATAATGCCAAAAAGTCTGCCGCGATCGCCGGATACTCGAAGACTTGATTCACCTCATCAATGGCAATAACCAACGGGCGATCGCTTTGTGCAAGCAAGTATTCCTGGAAATAAAGTGTGCAGCTAACCAAACTGCCCATATCTTCATCCCAATACTCATCCAGTTTCGGTTCTAGCCGAAGCTGTCGTGTCACATTGACACAAAGCCAGCGCAAAAAAGTCGTGATCGCACTAAACACTGAACTCTCTGCCTGATTTAAACTTAATCGTACCGTCCGATAGTTCTGGTTTCTCGCATCAGCCAGAATTCTTGCCATTAACGAGGTTTTCCCCATCTGCTGAGAACCCTGCAAACGCAGGATAGTGGCGGGTTGGCGGATTTGCTGACAGCCGTCTGATTCTATAGGCGATCGCTCTATATAATAGATAGAGTTCAACGGAACTTGTCCCTCTGGTACGTCTAAGGCAACAAACTGCCGAGGTTTCAGCGACTTAGCCGTTGTCAAACCCTTGTCACTGAACAGAATTCGTTCGAGTACCGAGCGAAAATTCGTCTTATTAACTTTTTCCCCGCAGGCGTTTGAGAGTAAGTGCCATAACTTCGGCGCGACGCCTTGCTTAATATAGTTGGCAGAATAACCATTCTCCTCAGCAATCTGGTCATACGTCTGAGGTTCATCCTGCCATGATGCCCACAGAATCGCTTTTTGAATATAACTTAGTGAATGACCAGTCTTGGCAACCAGGAACGTATCAATGCATTCCAATACCTGGTCAATTGGACGATGCCCCTGTTTAACCATCCTATCTATACCTTCTCAGTCTGTAGCGCCATTACCGTTTAGGACATGTCACGCCTTGTCAATTCATATAAGTTCATAAAATTTAGACGCGGATGACTCCCTCAACTTATCAGTTTAGTATATTGACAATTATAGGCTTTTATGCATTAAGCCAAACTAGACGTGAATAAATGGTGACCTGTCTCTGACCAAGATATCAACTTTATATATTGACAAATCTAAAAATTTGAATAGTTTAGTAACTCTGCAACATCCTATTGAGTTTGTCAACCCTCTTATTTAAAGAGTCTGTAAATTTTTGGGGACAGGGATTAAAGATTAGATAAAGCTTCGCTATTCAGCCGCACAAATTTTATATCAAATTTATATATTGTTGATAGAGATTAAATTTGGCATCATCAAAAGTATAGATGGTAGGTTGTGAAACACCATAAAATTTATTCCTCAGTGTAACGGGGATAGGCTGGAAGAGAGGTCGCTGGTATTGATCCGCATTCTTGGCTAAAGCTATTAACTAAAAATCGCTTTGGATTTGAGTGATTGTTAAGGCGTCGTAGCGAACAGCTCAATTTTTCGGGGAGAGTTCCCGGAAGCATTATCCTTGTATAGAAAATGGATTTAGATATCATGAAAATCCTTGTCGTTGAAGATAACTTAGACTTTGCCGAAGCGTTATGGGAATGTCTCACGTTTGAAGGCTATATCGTCGATGTAGTCACAAACAGTGTAGCGGCTTGGGAAAGGGCAGTAATCACGGAGTACGACTTGGTACTTTCTGATATCGAGCTTCCCCAACTGGATGGGATAAGTTTGTGTAAAAAATTGCGTGATCATGGCTATCGTTCACCTATATTCCTAATGACAGGTTTAGAACGAGATTTGCCAATAATCTTGACGAATGAAGCCAACGCTAATGCTTATTTTTTCAAACCCTTTAGTTTCCAAGAGTTATTAAAGCGGATTCAATCCCACTGTCTCTGTTGCTAAGTCAAATGTGTTCGGGGAGGAGTGAGTGGCTTTCTGTAGTGCTGATCCAAAAACGTCTTGATCAGTAGGTTTGTGGCAATCAAGCCAACTCTATTAGCTTCTGTAAATAGTCCTCAAACCCTGACATAAATGTAGCTTGCTTCTTTTCGGGAACAAGTATGACAAATGACAATATTTAAAGTCAACCCTTAAAAACCCTTTCAATTATCATGTGCATCACAGGTTCTCTGGCTGATTTTTCTCTACCCCAAGTGTTTTGCTTACTGGAAACCGGACATCAAAGCGGTTTGCTAACGCTACATCCTGAGGGTACGGATCATACGTCCTCGAATCAAGCGTATTATATCTGGGTGTATCGGGGACAGCTTGTGGGGATGGCAAATTTGTTAGATCATCAAGGGTTAGTCTCCTTAATTGCCCAACAGCGCTGGCTCAAGGATACCTGTCCATCCAGTCTTTTTGCTAAATTGACCCGATTATGTCCTCAGCATCAACCTTTGGGTTCTTATCTGAAAAAACAAGGTATTTTAACCAACCAACAACTCAAGTGGCTATTCCAAGTTCAAGTTCTCCAGCCCTTATGCAATGCATTTCAACTTAAAGCAGGTCATTTTAGGTTTGATCATCATGTACCGCTACCGACAATAGAAATGACAGGTTTGAGTATATCAGCGACACTCGCCACATTGATGGGACTGAGAAATTTGCCAAGCTGGGATGCTTTGGCAGATCACTTACCTGATCCGGATATGGGTTTAGCCAGTTTAGGGACAGATCAGTCTGAGTTTCCGTTAAATGACCTAGAGTGGCAAGTGTGGACCTATACGGATTGCATGGTATCTCTCAACTCCATCGCCCAATACCTACAACTTCCTCTGAAAACGGTACAGCAGATTGCTTTTCGCTTAATTGCGATCGGTTTGGCCCAAGAGATGTCTCTAGCGGTAGAGGATGAGTATACCCCAGCCATCGAGTCTCAATCATCAGGGTTATACCAAGATTCCTATCGGGAAGTTGTGAGTTATTCGTTTCTGCAACATTTACTAGGATTTTTAGTCCCTAAAGCCTCTTAGTGACTTAAGGTGAATGGCACGACTTTAGAGTTTGTAGTCAGCGATGCAAGCGCTTCTGGCACGCTTCGTGCCTACTGGACTGACACAGCTAAAATTGTGGAATAGATTTGACGTTTAAACCGGGCGCAAGGATGGTGCCCCTACAATTCTAATCCACCAAATAAGGTGTGCCACGCCACTACTACGAAACCAGCTTAAGTCAGCGACATTCGACTTAAGGTTGGTGGGCAATGCCCACCCTACGATATATTAAGAGGCTTCCAGACGTAGCATGCTACGTCTCTACATTGCTTCCCCTACTTTAACGCTGATGCCGACGACGCGATCGATAAGAGGTGCGAACCCGCCGAATCAGTGTCAATCCTAGGAAATAACTACAAATTCCGCCAACCATCCCTACGGTAAAGCAGCCGACAAATAGCGTCCAGATAATCTCAGATCCTAACGCCTTGAACTCCTGCCAAGATCCGAGGCTAATATCGGTTAAGCTATTTTTCTGGAGTAGCCATTTCCCCAGATGAAAGTTAAATGCATAAATCGGCACATAAGTCAAGGGGTTACTCACCCAAGTACCAGCCGCCGCGATAATTTTATTGCCACGAAAGATCAGCGCTAGACATATCCCTAAAATCGTTTGTAGTCCAAATAGGGGAAACAGTCCTGCAAACACACCACAGGCTAAACCGCGTGCGATCGCCTCTGGGGGTCCTTGTAGACGAATCAAGCGCCAGTAACAGTATTGTAAGCGCCGTCGGAAACTGGGTCTGACTTTGCGGTTGCGATCAGGGGAAGGACGAATGGGTGCAGGTTTAACCTCTGATGATGAACGGTGGGGAGGAGTTTGCAGGGAATTTCTAGACGACATACAGGCTAGAGCAGAAACAGTTACAGCAAGGGCGGCATAAGATAATACACTCATCCTAACCGACCTGTGCGATCGCGATCGAGTTCCATTCGTTGTCCAAAGTCCAAGAAGTAGTCGGACTGTCATTAAAGTTAACGGTTGAGATTAGGGAACAGGCAACAGGTAACAGGCAACAGTAAGGGTTTGAGGCTTGTTAACATTTCTTAGTACAGCGTACAGAAGTTATGTCCAGGTACTTAGTCCTTTGTGATTAAGTCCTCTTGCATAATTGATCATTATTTAGATCAGATAGTAATCGGTGAATCCACATAAATCGTCGGTTCATTCATTTTAAAGTTAATTCCATAGGCAAGTAACTGTTTGGAAATTTTATCATTAGCGAGTTCCAATAGGCGCTTACGTAATTGAATAGAGTTTTCGCTTGATCCAAGGATAAAAAAGGTGACTCTAGCCCGCGTGGAGTTCTCCTCCGGTGAGGGAATTAGGGTAATATTTGTACTGCCCGGATCAATGCCAAATAAAGAATTCGTACTATCGGCAATAATTTGCTGAACTAAAGCTTTTTCTCGTTCTTCCAGAAGTTGAGAAAAGTCCAAATAGAGTAACACCATCACTTTCTTGCCTCGGGTCACATTTTCGATTTCCCAATTTGCCATCGTTGAATTCGGAACAATCAAAAGTGTGCTTTTCGCCGCCGTGCGAATTTTTGTAGACCGCAAGCCAATCGATTCAACTCGACCAAACACTCCATCCGGTAAGCGAACATATTCTCCGGGAATAAAGGGACGGTCTAAATAAAGGACAATTGTCCCCAAAAGCTGTTCCAATGTCTTTTGTGCTGCAAAGGCGATCGCAATACCGCCAATCCCAAAACTGGCAAGTAAGCCGACTAAATTGACCTGTTGACTTTGAGCAAAAGCGACCACAGCAATAAATCCGATAATCACATTCGCTAATGTCTCAAAAACCAGCAGCAACTCATCAACTTCTCGACCGAGTTTCCGCACTAATCCGATCCCATAGACTCGCACAAACTGGCGAAATAAGCGAGAGGCTAACCACGCCACACTCACGGTTACGGCTAAATCCATAAAGGGACGAAGGAAGTCATGCAGTCCCGGATACACCTCCAGCCAAGCCAGTGAAAATGAGAGTAAGATTAACGTGCCAGCAAATTTAAACGCTTGTTGGAGTGGAGCGATTAAATTATCATAAATTTCCGTTCCTAGCTGAAGTGAAAATCGGTGAATAATCCAGCTTACCAGAATCGGCGTGTATCGACCTGCCAAAACAGAGAGAAGCGCAAATATCAGGAAAATAACATAGTTGGGCAGATTTAAGGAGTACACAAACAGAGAAACATCACTAATCGTGTTAGGTATATCAGTTAACTTCATCAGCGAGTACGGCTACTTTAGAAATCAGAATGGCTAGTACAAGAAGGCAGAAGTCCGAAGGCAGATGGCAGAAGGCTATAAGGAACCCATGGTAGCTGCTTTTAAGGAGCTTGTTAACTGGTTAGTTATTTCTGCCGTGCTGCGCTAGATGGACAGGACATAGCGCATCTGTATTTTATATAATACAGCGCGATGGCGTGTAAGTGAGGTACACAGACAGATCCCCGACTTCTTGGAGAAGTCGGGGATCTTGCGGAGAAGACGGTACCTCATTAACCACCAAATCTGCCTCTTCCTTCCACCACAACACTTATTCAGAATGCCCTACTTAGATCGTAATCGGTGAATCCACATTAATGGTTTGTTCTTCGATGTCAAAGGCAATACCATATTCCTTGAGTTGCTTGGTGATATTTTGTTTGGCGATATCCAGGACTTGACGCCGCAACTCCATCGAGAACTCACCGGAACCCAGGATAAAAAAGTTAATTTGAGCTTCCGTCATTCCTGGAGATCCATCTTGGATAATATCTTTAAACGTAACATCTGTACTGCGAGAGTCAATCCCAAAAATATCAATCGTGCTTTCTAAGATAACTTGGCGAATCAGCGATTTTTCTTGGTCGGGCATCGGACGATAGAAAATTAATGAGATAATTGAAATTACCTTCTTAGCACCCGTGAAGTTTTCGATACTGACCTGAGTTAGAGAACTATTGGGAATCACCATTAATGTCCCTTTCCCAGAGGTGCGGATTTTGGTAGACCGCAGTCCAATGGATTCGACTCTGCCAAATGTACCATCGGGTAGACCGATATAATCATCGACGACAAAGGGACGGTCAATATAAATTACAATCCCACCCAGTAACTGTTCCAGGGTTTTTTGTGCCGCAAACGCCACCGCCAATCCACCAATTCCCAAACTTGCCAACAATCCAAAAATATTGATTTGATGGGTTTGGGCAAAGATAATGATGATGGTGACAATAATCAGTAAATTGACAACCAGTTTGGAAAGGAGTAATAATTCACTATTAACCTTGCGTCCACTTTGCAGGGTAGCGTTTAACAGATAGGCATCAAAAAACCGCTTGAATAAGCGAGAGCCTAACAAACTGGCGGTAATTGCTAAGGCGAGGCTGATGGGAAGTTCCATCAGTTTGATAAACTCTCGTCTGGCATAAGCGAGAAAAATAATATCGGTTAAGGTGAGACTCAGGACTAACCCCAGTAATTCTTTTTCCGGTTGAATCACCTTAGGATAGAGATCCTTGAACCGTTCTAGCAGCGAACCCAGCCAGCGAAAGGCAAACAAACCGCCCGCGATCGCAAAAATCCCGGCAAGGGCGAGTAAGATAAATGTTTTCAGGAAATCGAAATCCAGTAATTCGGGTAAGGCATCCAGCATTCGGGATACTCCAATTTGTGGTCAGTCTCCTAGCCGCTTCTTGACTCTGGCAGGAGTCGGAGATTTAATGGCGTTATCGGTAGGGCTAGGATTAGTTATTATATCTGATGGTTATCTCAGTTGACGAATACTTGTTACTCACCCGGTTCTCAACAAG
>NZ_JAVJUO010000235.1:0-56451 GCF_040220555.1 Coleofasciculus sp. C1-SOL-03 | reverse complement strand
GTTGGTGGTGATGGATTTCGGATGGACAGGGACATTAACGGCGCCCGTGGGATTTTCCTACGGGCTTTGGGAGATATCCCCTCTCTAAGAGCTTGTCTTTTAGAGTGCATTGTTAGCATAAGTTAGCAAAATTATATCGGTGCATTGACCGCAAACTTGGAGATTAGCCAAAACGTTATTCTATAGGTTTACCCTACTCCTGCTTTCTGGCGTTGTGGTAGCCGTACTTGTGAAAAACGGCTGTAGCTGGCTAATCTATTGATGATGATGATCCTGACCTGTAGTGATCCTGATCTCTAGATTCCAGCAACAAATTTCCTGCCAAACCGCTGGCTTGAGTTAAGGGTTTTCACTCAAAGTACGCTTCTACCCCCTTTACTTTTGCTATGCTGACCCCCGTTACCCACGAACAAGAACTAAAACACGAAAGCCTGCGATTGCTGCGAGACTATCAGCAATCCAAATCCCCAGAGATTCGCAACCAGCTAGTCTATCTTAATATCGGGCTCGTTAGACGAGAAGCTCATTATTGGGTCAATCAATGTACCGAAAGCTATGAAGACTTGCTACAAGTTGGCTGTCTAGGTCTGATTCGAGCGATTGAGCGATTTGCTCCCAGTAAGGGTAATGCCTTTAGTTCCTTTGCCATTCCCTATATTCGTGGCGAAATTCAGCACTATTTGCGTGATCGCGGCGGTTGTGTACGTATCCCCCGGCGCTGGCTAGCCCTACAGCAGCAGTCGATCGCGATTATTCGCCAGTTACGAGAGCAACTCAATCGCCAACCCACGGATGCGGAAGTCGCTGAGGCTCTTGACATCCCCTTAACTGAATGGCAAGAAATTAAGCTGGCACATCAGAATCGAGAACCTCTGAGCCTCGATACACCTGTTGGTGATGAAGACGACGGCACAACCAGTTTGGGTGATCTGGTTCCCGATCCACGATATCGCAGTTTCCAACTGGCACAAGAAGACCAAATTCGTCTACAACAAGCCTTGGTTCACCTAGAACAACGGACTCGCGAGGTTTTGGAATTTGTCTTTTTACATGACTTGACTCAGAAAGAGGTGGCAGAGTTGTTGAATATTAGCGTGGTAACCGTGTCTCGCCGCATGAAGAAAGGACTCAATGCCATGAAAAATCTCATGAATGGTGGGGAGCGGTAAGTGTCAACGATAATGGATGCGATCGCTAGTCGCTGTGGCAGTCAAAGTATCCATAATGCTTTTACTATAATAGATAAGTAGAGAAAATAATTGGAATTAATTTCTAATTGGGGTGTTCTGTGTGGTGTCTTCTGGAAAACGATGGGGGGACTCGATCATGCATAAAAAATTATTAGTTGGATTGATCACAGTATTAGCATTGTACATGGGAGGTTGTCAGGGGGAAGAGAGTGAACCAATTGGTGAAGTCCCAGAGCCGACGACAGAGGAATCGCCAAGCGACTCACAAGCTGCACCAAAGGTAGCACCCTTTGCAGATCCTGATGTAGACGCGCAGCCAAGATTGCCAGCAGCATCAGGGTTGATCGAAACTATGCCACCCCAGGAGCAAGTTAAAAAAGTAGAAAAAGGACGCAGCGATCCCTTTGCTACCCTTACCCTGCAACCCGAAGTAACGGTATCGCCTAACCCTCAGGCACAAGGACGCTCTAGACCTGTACCTGTGGTTCCTCAAGTCCCCTCGCCTCCTCAAACGAGGAGGGGGACAAATGGTAATGGTAGTCCCGGGGGTGGCAATCAAACCAGAGGAACGGGAACAGGCACAAACGGCTCCAATGTAATACCCGAACCGCCCACGCCACCAGGAAGAGCGAGAGCTAATGGGGATGGAGGAGCCACAGCCAATGGGGATAATGGGGGACAACCCGGTAGCGCCACAGCCAGTGGCAGTCCGATTCCGCAACCCCCTCCCTTGGTTCCCGAACTGCCCAAATTACCAGACCCCACACTGGCTAGGCAAGTGGAAGTTGAGGGCGTGGTTCAAGTCGGGAATGTGCCTCGAGCTATTGTTAAAGTTCCGAATCAACCGAGTCGTTACGTTCAAGAAGGACAAAGGATTTCCAACGGACAAGTTCTGGTTAAGCGGATTGAATTGAATCGCGGTCCGACGCCAGTGGTGGTTCTGGAGCAATATGGTCAAGAGGTGGCTAGACAAGTTGGCGAAGAACCGGCGGGAACCCCAGCACAAGCCGAATCCTCTACCGCTTTGCCACCACCACCCGCCTGATGTCAGTTTGTGGTTATTCATGGGGTGAGTAGCTGAAGTGAATGAGCAGCCCCCTAGGACATCGGTCAAGAAACCGGGTTTCTTTGGGTGAAAGGTTGATATTTCGTTGTCATCCTCACTCTTAACCTGGTTTCTAGGAATACTTGACCGACGGGAGTGCGATCGCATCTTGTCAGGATAAATAGTTTGTAGAGACGTGCCATGGCGCGTCTCTTTTTAAAAGCAGTAGCTCGCAAACTTTGGTAGCCTGGAGGAATTCAACGCCAAAAACGTATCCCAGAAAACGAAAAATTAGATGAATTCAAACGTATAGCCTGTGATATCATGTCCGACCAAACAGTCATTATTCCCTTGTGCCTTGCAACCTTCTTCCTTTCCTTCTGCCCTGGAGTCTCCTGCCTTCTGCCTTGTTTGTACCGATAGTGTAATTATTCCACCGGACATGATATGACCAGCCAATCATTACGATACTATGTATCTTGTTCGAGATTACCTTTAGCCGTTTATCGAGAGGTGGCGGCTCATTTACGGCAAGTAGAAGGAGTAGACGTTGATCTAATGCCCCAAATGTCTCAGACGTTTGACTACAATCAAAGTCAAGTAGAGGGGTTATGGATTCAACATGCTGATGATTCTGATGCGGTGAGTCGAGAACGAGTTAACCAAATTTTGACCCACTATAACCTACTCGCAACTTAATGAAGAATCGTTAACGATTATGGACTATTGGGAATTTCTACTCCAAAAAGAGGGCGATCGCACTTGGTTCCCCATTAACTCCCCGAAGCTTGACTTGGATGTGGGTCGATACCGCGTGGTGGCTCATTCGAGTCGCGCCAATACCGATGTGGAAATTTGCGTGACGCATACCGATACGAATGAAACACCACCCAAGCGACGGTATCAAAAGCGATCGCGCCGCACTAACCCGGATGGGTTAATGGTGATTATTCCCTTTACCTATCTGAAGCCCGGTCTGTGGGAATTACGCTGCTGTGGCGATATTATGTCCGATTTTCTGGGGAATTCCTGGCAGGAAACGGTACGATTATCAGTTGTACCCAAAGCGAGTGAGGTTTTAGAGAAGGCAGAAGGCAGAGGGCAGAAGGCAGAAGATAGAGGCTTCCAGGACGGAAACCAGGAACAAGACAATCAGGCAGACGAAAATGATCTCACTCATGAAACGGTAAATAGTGACTTCACGCCTTCTGAGGGACTTCACCCATCATTGATTGCTTCCCTTCATCGCCCAGAGAAAGAAGAGGTTCACCCCCCACAAGCGCAACCAGAAGAGCAACGTGCGATCGCGGATAATGGTTCACTCGACTCATCTCACCCTGTCACCCAATCCGCCCAATCCCCCTCTCCAACTGAACTACCTCGCTTAACTGAAACCATAACCTTACCCCAAACTCAGACCCCCCCTCAAACCCCTGTAGCGGCGACAGAACCCTCGGAAACGGATACCGAACACTCCCTTTCCCACCTGACCAATGGCAAAACTGGGGATGAAGAGGAAACAACACCACGAGAAACCAACGCCCCCTCTCCCTCCCCAGAACCCTTACCTGAGTTAGGGATTCCCGAACCCGATATCCCCATCCAAACCTCTCACTCTTCCCCATCTCCTATCTCCAACCCCATTTTGGATCAATCCCTACAAGTGCTAGAGCAAGTGTTGCAACAGGTACTTGATCCGGTGCTCCAAGAATTTGAAGCCTCTGAGTCTTCAGAATTGCCTATTCCCATCCCCACAGAATCTGAATTTTCCTCACCAGAGGAGACGCCATGGCAAGGATTAACGTTAACCTTAGAGGAGGAAGCCTTTGTCACCCAACGGGGAGAATCCCTGACTGTAGCCGGACAGGTCGATCAATTAAATGTGCATCAGCTAGATCCTGGAGAAACCATCCCCAGGGAAACAAATCAGTTTCAGGGCGTCCTACACTATGAATTACGTCATCCGCAAACCGGAGAGGTTGTCGTGGATGTACAAACACCCATCGCCGCATCCACCTTTCCGGTCGCCTTTAGCCAGACTCTAGACATTCCCTCTGACAGCACAACCTGTTTATTACTGGGAAAAGTTAACCTGTACGGATCAACCGGGACAGGATTAGCCAGTCAACCGTTTACCGTAACGGTGGATTTAGATGAATTGTTAGTTGCAGTTCAATCGGGAAATTGGACAAAATCTGAAGATACGACTCCTGTGGTTTCTACTCCACAACCCAAGTCCCAGCCAATTCCCCTGAATCAGACCTTGCTGGAGTTAGTCAATAATCCCAAAAGCCGTCAGCCCTTAAATTACCACCCCTCATCCAATCAAGCCTTACCCCCACAGCTTTATCAACCCCAATCCCAGCCCGGATTAAGCAAATCCCTGGATCTGCCTACCTTTTCTCAGCCCAAACCAACCACAGGGAGAGATTCGGAATCCCTTGAGAAAATAGAACAAGAAACAGAAGCGCGATCGCAATCCATTGAACCCACCGAGAAACAGACAACCGAAACAACGCCTTCAGCAGCCGACAATACCACAGAAGCCTTGGTGCGAGAGTCATCTGTAAGCGAGTCTCCGGTGCAGGAAATAGCCGATGGGGACAACAATGAGGAGGTCTCCATTCCTAGCCCGACTGTCTCTGAAGCATCAGAGCAGGCGGAGACCGTGGCTGATTCCGCTGACCCCTCACATAACATTGAACCCGAAACACCGCCCCTAGAGGAGAATCTCGCCACCTTAGAGGAGACATCTGAACAGGCGGCAACCGAGTCCACCGACATATCCGATGTTTGGACATCAACACCAGAGGCTGAATCCGAATCTTCCCAGGAAGAGGAAATATCAAATCCAGACCTATCCGAGTGGAAAACAGCCGCGATGTCAAGTGCTGCACCCATCGATCAAGATCCGATCGCCGTCGATCGCGCTTTCACTGAACTCAACCTGGATGACCGATTCTGGGGACGTTTGAATGCGTTAATGACAGATACGGATTTAGCAGAATGGCTGAAAGTCGAATTACCTCCTAGTGAGGACTTGGTTGAGTTGGAAGGAGAACTATCCGAGTCAGAGGTTGATCCTTTATTTGCTCAACCTGAAGAAATTCCGCCATCCTCTGATGATAATGAAGATACAACATTAAACGACTTTGATGAATCGATGTGGGATGAAGACAGCGAGGAGGTGGGAAGTCTTAATCATGAGGATATCCCGGAACTCGAACCCCCTGCTCAACCCGATCACCCTCCCTTGAATCGAGAGGAATTGTTGGAGCGAGAAATTGTGGTTGAGGATGAACCCCCAGCGACGGAACCCTCAGCGTCTCAGCCAGCGGATTCCAGAACCGTTGAGAAACAGCGATTGAGAACCTCTGACATGGCTCAACTCGACCTAGAGACGCCATTACCCACACCCGAACTATTCATCCCGACTCAAGAACTGGCGGCTGGTGAACCTGTACTGGTACGAGTTAAATTGGCGGCTGATTCGGCTCGCTTAGGCGTTAAATTATGGGTTCAAGATCGCCAAAGTCGCTCCCTACTCGATGGACCCCGCTGGTTAATGGATTTAAGCCCCAATAAAGCAGGAGAATTAGAAGCCTTAACTCAGTTAGTTGTACCCTTTGGTACAGTAGAAATCCGGTTTGAAGCGATTACTGTAGATTTAAACAGTGAACGAGAAAGTCATAAAGTTTCCGTTGATCGGGTTGTGGTTCCGCCAGACTTGTCAGATTTCTCTGACGATGAGTTATGAATTCACCAATACGATCATCAGTTACTTGTAGGGGCGGGTTTAGGGATAAAATGAGGAAACCCATCTCAAACTAAACAACGAAACCCGCCCTAATCCTAACCGCTCACTCGGAATCGAGCGCGGAGTCTTTCATCATCGCTATTGTGTAAATTGGGCATTTAGGTGATCAGTTGAGTGTGAAGGTGGGGAAGGGCGGGTTTTGTAGAAAAGTTATTACTTTCTGGGTTAATTATTTCCCTAAACCCGCCCCTACAGGGGATATACAGCTCTAGATACCCAATGAATACTAAGATATCGTTCTGGCTGATACCGTCAGCCGCTTATCGACCCTTTTTTCAAGAGATGATCAATTCTCTAGCAAACGCCCATGATGCGCCCAGGTTTGAGCCTCATGTCACGATTTATTCAGAGAACTATACGGCTGATGAATCAGTTGATCAATTAATCGAAACAGCCGTAAAGAATGTACCTGGGTTTATGCTGGATATCGATCAGATTAGTTATACTGATCTATACACCAAGACATTATTTGTGCAATTTCATCCATCGGCAATTCTGACTCAGATTTCAGAAACGTTGCGACGTAATTCGGCTCATCCCTCTAATTATGTTCTCAATCCCCATTTAAGTTTGATTTACCAGCACCTTGATCAAGCCATTCAAACAAAATTAGCCACAGAGTTAGTTATTCCCTACACCCAAGTTTTCTTTGATGAAGTGAGAGCAATTTCCACACCGGAACCTGTTCGGAGTCGGGAGGATGTAGAAAAGTGGCAAACGCTTAGTGTCAGAAGACTCGAATAGAATCATACTTTCTGTTCCCTGTTCCCTGTTCCCTGTTCCCTATTCCGGATGAAGCGATCGCACCGGCGAAACAAGAAAGGAAGAAGCTGTTCGGTTGACGGACATGAGTAGCGATAAGCATCAGCAGGACGAAACGATGGTTTTATCAGGGAATTCTAAGGTATCCGAGACTCCCTCGACGGGGATGGAGGATGTGCAATCTGAGGCTGACAACTTTTTGAGTCAGGGAATCGCATGGTTTCAGCAAGGGGACTACCGCCGTGCGATCGCGGCGTTGAATCAAGCCTTGCAGATTAATCCCGATTTGGCACAGGCTTACCATTACCGGGGAATGAGTCATTATTGTCAGGGAGATGCTTTGGGTGCGATCGGGGATTTTGATGAAGTGTTACGGCTTAATCCCCAAAATGCCCAGGCTTATAGCGATCGCGGTTTGATTCTGGCGACGCTGAATGATCGCTGGGGCGCAATGCAAGATTATAATCAAGCCTTGCAAATTGACGGAAATTATGATAAAGGATATCTGAATCGCAGTATGTTGCGGTTGGCACTAGAGGACTATGACGGTGCGATCGCCGATTGTGATCAAGTGATTCGGATTAATCCTGATTTAGCTGAAGGGTATCTGAATCGAGGAATTGCCCGGTTTGAACTAGAAGCCTATCAAGACGCCATAGTCGATTGCGATCGCGCTTTAGCAATTAATCCAAATCTGGCGGCGGCTTATTTTAACCGAGGGATGAATCAAATCGCCTTGGGAGCCTATCAAGAGGCGATCGCAGATTTTAGTCATGTTCTGGAATTGAACCCCAACGATGCTCAAGCGTATCTGAATCGGGGTTATGTGCGGTTGCAGTTGGGGGAAAATTGGGGGAGTATTGAAGATTTTGACCAAGCGATGCGCCTAGAACCCGTAGCGGCGAAGGCATTTTTCCAACAGATTTCCAATTCCTTCAATGAAGAACCAGACGCGACTGAGGATGATGAATCGAAACTGATTCAAGGATTAATAGTTCAAGGGAATTTACGCTATCAATTAGGCGATTATCAAGCGGCGTTGAATGCGTATAATCAGGTTTTAGAACTCGATCCCAATCATACAGAAGCGTATAACCAACGCAGCACCGTGCGTTCCGCGATGGGGGATTATCAAGGGGCGATGGCGGATTTAGAAATGGTTAAAACCCTCTCCCTAACGACTCCGTTCTCCCCAGAACCCGTCTCAGTAGCGACAGATGAACCAACACCTCAAGAGTACCAGGATCGAGGCGTAGAAAAGCTGAATCAAGAAGACTTCCACGGCGCAATTGAAGCATTTAATCATGTCTTACAGCATAATCAAAATGACGCCACGGCGTTGACTTGTCGAGGATTTGCCTATCGTCGTCTGGGTGATAAATCACGGGCAATTGCAGATTTTCAGAAAGCGGCAAAAGTGTTTTATGAAAAGGGGGATATGAAGTCATCCCAGGAAGTCATCAAGACACTGAAAAAGTTGCGGCAATAATTAGGGGCGGGGAGAGGCAATAGGGAATAGGCAATGGGCAATGGTTTCAACTCAACCCTCTGTCGAGGGAAAATTCGGCGAAAGAAACCCATAAGCTGGAAATCCTGGCATTTTTCGAGGATGCTTAAGCAGAATCTTCCCCCATCAAGGGGTTGAAACTGTTAAGAGTTCATTAAAATTAAAATTGAAAGTTTGAATAAACTGCCCGATGCTTTAATTAAAGCCAGAATAGCTGCCAAAATGAGCCAAGACGAACTGGCTGATTTGCTGGGAATTGATCAACAACGAGTTCAGCAGTATGAAGACACCGATTATCAATGTGCCAGTTTTGTAGAAATCCTGGAAGTTAGCACAGCGCTGGGTGTGGAATTTGAAACGGCTGTGATGCGGGTAGATTTTGAGGAACTAGAAGCCGTTAAACAAAGTGTAAAAAAATGGCGAAATAAAAAAATGAATATGGCAACTAAAACGTCATAAAGGATAATTGTGATACACTTAATAGCCGGACAATCGATTGGTGACACAGGTGTGAGGAAGTGATTCCAGAATTCGATGAAAACGGCAATCTACCACTAGGAGTTCATTTTTGCGAGGCGTGACACACCTTATTTGGTGGATTAGAATTGTAGGGGCGCAAGGCTTGCGCCCGGTTTAAACGTAAAATCTATTCCACAATTTTAGCTGTGTCAGTCCAGTATAAAGGTGAACTTTTTCGTTCAGATCAACCCGTAGGAGATTACGGGTTAGCTTCTCTAGAATTTTTTCAGCGAGATAGACAGTTCAATCCAAAAGGAATTATTGCCATAGATTTATTGAGGTGGGAATCATGATTAAAAATGAAAAGCAATATGAATACAGCCAGGAATGTGCCAGAAAATTTGAATATTCCATCAACATGTTAGATCAAGATGAAGCACTCAAGCAGAAATATCCTGATGGTTGGCAGCTTTCTCGTGATGTAAAACAATCTCATCTCATGGCTTTACAAGCCGAAATTGCTGAATATGAAAGACTGATTAATTGTGATAAGAGCCAGCCGATTAAAATTGAAGTGGAGAGTTTAAATAAGCTGCCCGATGCTTTAATCAAAGCCAGAATAGCTGCCAAAATGAGCCAAAACGAACTGGCTGATTTGCTGGGAATTGATCAGCAACGAGTTCAGCAGTATGAAGACACCGATTATCAATGTGCCAGTTTTGTAGAAATCCTGGAAGTTAGCACAGCATTGGGTGTGGAATTTGAGACGGCTGTGATGCAGGTAGACTTTGCGGAAATAGAAGCGGTTAAACACAGTGCAGCAAAATGGCGAAAGAAAAATATGAATAGGGCAACTAAAACCTCATAAAAAGTAGATATAGCACTCCTAAATAGGTTGTGAAAAATCAAAAAATAGAAAAAAGCCTTGAAACTCTTTACCATTGCCCATTGCCCATTCCCGAAAATTATCAGATTTTTGGACATTCAGATTAAAAGTATTATCCAGTCGTCTTTAGACGACTTTCGCTTTTAGCCAGTGGTTTAAACCACTGGCTGATTAACTGGCTGATTAACTGGCTGATTAACGGGGAGCATCCCATTTTGGAAACAACATCACCTCAAGTAACAGTATTTCAAGGGTTTCAGCTCTCCCAAAAGAACCAACGTGCAAAATAGGGATGCTCCCGATTAACGCGAGTGATGCGAGATATGAGTTATGCGCCAACGGGTTGTTTAACCAGCGATCGCGCGGCTGCAACGATGGCATCGGCGTCAATTTTTGCCTCATGCATCAGTTCTTGGGGTTTGCCAGAACCGGGCATATTTTGTACCGCTAACTTAATTAACTGGAGTTGAGGACCTTGATAGGTGGGTGCAGTATCAACACCAGCAAAGGCGTCCTGTACGGCAGCACCTAAGCCACCTTCCAGCCAATGATCTTCGACGACAATTAAGTTACCTTCGGTATCCTGTGCGGCTTGATGCAGGGTTTCTGTATCAATGGGTTTAACCGAATAGGCATCAATAATCCGGGCGGTGATCCCCTCTTGTTTGAGCTGATCATACGCCTTCAGCGCTTCGTGCAATGTTACCCCGGCACCAATCACCGTTACTTGGTCGCGATCGCTACTGCGGAGAGTTTTGCTACCACCAATGGGAAATTCTTCCGCTTTTTCATAAATAACAGGTGTTTTCATCCGCGTTGTCCGCAGGTACACAATTCCATCCCGGTCAACCATTTGACCCACCAGTTTAGCGGTTTGATTACCATCACAGGGATACAGAACCGTACTACTCCAAACGGCTCGCATAGATGCCAAATCTTCTAATGCCATTTGCGAGGGTCCATCTTGACCAATGGAGATTCCGGCGTGAGACCCCGATAACTTAATATTGGCACGAGAAATAGCTGCCATTCGCACGAAGTCATAAGCGCGACTCAGGAATGCGCCAAAGCTAGAGACAAACGGCTTATAATGCCGTGCTTGTAATCCCATCGCCGCTCCCAGCATCTGCTGTTCAGCAATGAACATTTCAAAGAAGCGATCGCTATGGGTTTTGGCGAAGAATTTGGCGCGGGTGGAGTTACTTACCTCCCCATCAAGCGCCACCACATCCGATCGCGATGCGCCGATGGCGGCTAATGCCTTACCGTAGGCGGTACGGGTGGCAACTTTCTCGCCTTCGTCGTAGGTGGGGAGTTCCAAGGGTTGTGTCTCACCAATTATGGCAGGTTCTCCCTCGTCCTCCGGTTTCTGGACGGAAATTTGAATATTGCGTTGACCGCCTAATTCCTCAATTGCCGCGTTTGCCTTTTCATCGTCCAAATTCTTACCATGCCAACCACTCTGATTTTCCACCACAGAGGCACCCTTTCCTTTCACGGTGCGGGCAATAATTACCACAGGTTGGTTATGGATGGACAGTGCTTCACCGTAGGCTTGCTCAATGTCCTTAAAATCATGACCATCGATTTCAATCGCATGCCAACCAAACGCTCTCGCCCGGGTTGCATAGGCTTGGGTATTCCAGCCCAGTTCAGTTTGACCCCGTTGACCCAAGCGATTCACATCAATAATCAGAATCAGATTATCCAGATTATAGTAGGAAGCGTGATCAAAGGCTTCCCAAACTGACCCTTCAGCGGTTTCACTATCACCTTGAAGTACCCAAACTCGATAAGGAAGTTGATCCAGGTACTTTCCAGCCAATGCCATACCCACGCCAACGGATAAGCCTTGTCCCAGAGAACCCGTAGCCACCTCAATTCCCGGGAGAACGGGAACTGGATGACCCTGAACCGGACTGCCAAACTGACGCAGGGACATCATCTCCTCGTCTGACATCACCCCAGCCGCTTTATGCATAGCATAGAGTAAGGGACAAGCATGTCCTTTGGAGAGAATGAAGCGATCGTTATTCGGGTTATCGGGATTGTCGAAGTCATAGCGGAAATACTTGGACATGAACACCGCCATTAAATCCGCCGCCGACATGGAGGAGGTGGGATGACCGGAACCCGCCGCCGTCGTGGAGCGAATACTATCCACGCGCAGTTGTTGAGCGAGTTCGTGCCATTGATTCTGGGTCGTCATAGTTATTCTTCTTATTGAACGTCAAGGGGGGAATTTCTGAAATTCCTTGAACTTCAGTAAATAAGCCTTAGATTCGTAAGGCTTAGATTAGCGATATTGATAGTGATGTAACAAAAATTAGAAATCATGCCCAAATCTAGAGGAAACGTCATCAATCGATAGCTAAACAAGGAATTGCTATTGAGCTAAGTTCTAAATATCTGATCCCTGACTAGGGCAACCATAACCTTAATAAATTTGAAGCCTGCTTTACGTCTGCCTTATGGCATAAAAATAGCATTGATATCTTATCTATCTTAGGAGTGACGAATATCCTCGCTGAGGAGTTTTACCCTAGTGAAGGCTTCGGTGGTAAAGTCGGGTTAAGTTAAATGGCTTGCCTTAATCAGCCAAAGCCTGAATTAGAGAGAATAATTGAACGATAAAAAAATAAGGAGAATTAAAATGCCGACTCAAAGCGAACAAGCTACAGGAGTACAGAACACAAACTATAACCTGGTTAGTGTGTTGTATCACATGCTCAATGGTGCCGCTACTTACGATCAGTATATCCAGGATGCCGAGCAATCTGACGATCAGCAACTGGCTCAGTTTTTACAAAATGTTAAAAAGCAGAATGCCGAGTGCGCCCACAAAGCCCAAGAGTTACTGGCGCAGCGAATTAAATAGCCGCAAACTAGCGCTATCCTAATCAATAACTTAAGCTTCCTTTCTGCATGAGAGGAGGCTTTTTGGCTAACTATTTCCCCTGTTCTCTCAATTTCAGTAGCATTGTCATTGCTAATGAGGGAGGGAGTAAAAGGGTAAGTAGGTTGGTGGAAATAAATTCAACCTTATGAAGTTATGTTAACAAGCCTCAAACCCTTACAAAGGACGAATGACCAATGACGAATGACGTAGCTTGCTTCTCGCGACAGCGAGTTCCCCACCGTTAACTTTAATTGTCCCCACCTACTTAATTAATGCTTGTGTCCACATAATTACGGATATGATGGACAAATTAATTTAATTTTAGTGAGTTTTTATTATGCATATTGGATTTCTTAACCCACAAGGTAACTTTGACCGCCATGATAGTTACTGGACAGAACATCCAGATTTCGGGGGTCAGCTCATCTATGTGAAAAATGTGGCGGTGGAGATGGCAAAGCACGGTCATAACGTAGACATTATCACGCGCCAGATTATTGACCCAGAGTGGCCTGAATTTTCCGAGAAATTTGATCACTATCCCGATACGCCCAATGTTCGGATTATCCGCTTACCGGCTGGACCCAAAGAATTTCTTCGCAAAGAATTGCTTTGGTCACATTTGGTGACAGATTGGATACCTAATATCCTGCAATTTTATCGAGAGGAAGGGAACTTTCCTGATGTGATGACCAGCCATTATGCTGATGGTGGCATATCTGGGGTTTTAATTGAAGCAGAAGTGGGTATTCCTTTCACCTTTACCGCTCATTCTCTGGGGGCGTTGAAGATGGATAAACTGGAAGTCACACCTGAAAATCTCCCAGAAATGGATGAGTATTATCACTTCGGACGCCGCATTGTGGCTGAACGGTTGAGTATGAATCGCTCGGCTGTCAATATTACCAGTACAACGGATCAAGAACGGTTTAAACAATACGCTCATCCTGCCTATCGAGGCGCAGTTGATGTTAACGATGATGCTCGTTTTGCCGAAATCCCACCGGGAGTTGACCCTTCATTGTTCGATCTTGAATCCCGTTCCCCAAACGAGGAAGAAACCTATCAATTAATTCAAGAACGATTAGCGCGGGATATTGAAGAAGAGCGGCGGGATTTGCCAGCAATTATTGCGGCGAGTCGATTAGCGCCGAAAAAGAATCATCTGGGTTTAGTTCAAGCCTTTGCTGAGAGTGAAACGCTGCAAGAAAAAGCCAATCTGGTTATTTTTACCCAGGGGGAGGACAACCCACTGCGGGAACCTGTTAGCAATCATACAGCAGAAAAAGAGGTACTCATTCCCATACGCGAAGTGGTCAACAATAATCACTTATGGGGTAAAATCAGTGGCTTTAGCCTCCCCGATCAACCCGCCCTCGCTGCTGCTTATCGATTTTTTGTCCAACGTCATTCTGTATTTGCCCTCACGTCTCACCACGAACCTTTTGGATTGGGTCCGATAGAAGCCGCGTTAGCTGGGTTACCATTAGTCGTGACTCAGAACAGCGGTTTGAGGGAGAGTTTACGAGAGGGAGATGAGGTTTATGGTATTCTCATTGATCCAGAGAATCCAGCAGCCATTGCCCAAGGTTTAGAAGAAGTTCTTAGTGATTCTCAACGGTGGGAGTGGTTGCACAACGCCTGTCGCCAGCATGTATGGAACTATTACACTTGGAGGACAACAGCGATAGATTATCTGAATTTAATCGAGGAAATTGTCGCTTCACCTAACGCTCGTCGTTCTGATGAATTGTTGCCGATTCATCCCTATTTCCGTGATCCGCGACCTGAAAATGATGTATCGTTGGACGAGTTGAAGGAACTCTATTTCTAAGCGTCATTGTCTTCATCGTAGAGGCGTTGTATTCAGTCATGATAAAGCCTTTATTTCTAATGTGTAAACACACCACCGCTCAGTGCTATAAGGCTGATGGGCAGTGTCCACCCTACGCTATATCAAAGGTTTCGGCGATTCCAAAATGCTTATTTTAGTGCTATTGATCTTAAGTTACTTATTCAAGCTTTGTAGAAGAATTTCAACGAGCCGATATACGTGTGTTCCTGATGTAGGAGGCCAGTTTTGTGTCGCTGTTGAATGTAGCTGCTTGGCACGAGCTACCGCATCTGCAATCTTGGGTTCGTATAAAGATAGATTAAGTTTACTACTATTGTAACTTCCTAAAAGCATTCTTAGCCTTGCTTTGAAATCCTGGCAATTTGTATCCTGGGGATCTAAATCGGCAAAGTGCAGGCACAACCAAACTTCAAAACAGGGATTGCTGATAGCTAAATGATAATTTTTTTGTTTAGCTTCCCGACAAACTAAACTCAAATTATTAGGAGACCAACGGTCTACATCAAATACCAGCCAAAGCATATCATCGTCGTTTAGATCATACTTCTCATTAAAGTCATTTAAACGGTTTAAAACATACTGAGGAGCGGACTTATGATCATCTCCTGTAGCCAGAACTTCTACTTTAATTTTAGTACTATGAAACATACCAAAATATTGCCTTTCGGTGACTTCCCCTTCAGTCGCAACGATGAAAAGCTTTGCATCTCTCCGATCAGGCTGGCGATCCAGTAGCTTAGTTCGATTGATTCTGCTCATTAGCTCTAGCTGATTTAGACAGACAAATCAGTTTCACAACCAAACCATCCTAAACGTTGTGGGTCTCCAAAAAAAGGAATAGCACCAAAACGACCGTTTAAGTAACCTTTTTCAACTTTCAAGTCAGGTCTAATTTTGAATTCTGCTAAAGAATAAAGACTTGATGCACCTTGTTGATTCTTTTCAACAAACCAAATCTCATCCCGTCGCAGCAAATCTAAGTCGAGTAGATTAGTGTCATGAGTTGTAAAGATTAATTGATTACTTTTTTCTCTACAGTTTATTGCTGTTTGTACAAAACAATGAGAAAGTAGCGGATGTAATCGTCTATCAAGTTCATCTAAAAAAATGACTTTTTCAGATTCTTGCTTCAAAAGAAATAGAGTCGGTATAAGATTAAGCAAACGTTGCGTGCCTTCTGACTCTTCTTCAATCGTAAAATCAATCAGATTGCCGTTGTCATTTCGATGTTGAGTTTTTAATTGAATCAACGCTAATTTTCCATCTTTATTTTTACGAATTAGATACCGTTTACCTCGACTATTACTCCCTATTATTGCTAGTGCTTCTCTATCCGCCTGATTAAGTTCTTGTATTAAATCATCTATAACAATTTTAGGTATATTTAGAAAATGATAGTCAATGTCGAGTTCAACTTCCTCAGTGCTGATCGAATCAATACCTGTTCCGGAAAATCGAAGAAATTCACTGATAAAATCGATAAATGATTCATCACTGAGAATGCCAATTTCTAATCCCGGATAGTCAGCCTCGGCTGGAATAATAGTCAGTGCTTCTCTAAACCAGTTAGCCACCGGAACTAATACATCAACATTGCGGTCAATCGCTTCTGTTAAAAAAAGCTGATTAGGGCGAGTTCCTTCAGCCACGAAATCAAGGAATTGCTTACGTTTATTACTTCTCCCTTTAAGGGGTGTGCCATAATCCAAGCTTGTTTCTTTTTTTGAAGAAGTAATGCGTTCAAAGTACATTATTTCCTGTTTTTTATCATGAGGAACACCATAAAGCCATTCCTCAAAAATTTGTTCTCTATTCAATCTAAATCCATAAGAGTACTGGATAACTTGATATGTAAATATACACTCAAATTTACTTTGTTTTTGACTATAATTGCCCAGTTTAAATGGGATGACTGGAATCTTTTGAGTGCTTCTAGTTCCTTCTACAACTAAATCCTTGGCAAACTTGACAGCCTTGATTAGATTTGATTTGCCTGCTGCATTTGCCCCATAAATTGCGGCGATTGGTAGCAGTGAGCGATCTTTCCCGGCTGCATTGTTAGCCAGATGCTCTAAATGTTTTTGGTCACTGTTAACCCCTAGCATACTGAACGTAACTTCATCTCTGAAAGATAAAAAGTTTTGTAGGGTTAGTTGGATTAGCATGATCTTTCACCTAAAGGCTTTCTGTATCCCACTACTTATCTTATCTATAGTACGCTAAAACCGCATCTTAGGATAAGGTGGTGGGTTACGGCGGAGCGAGAATTAAATGATTTGTTTCCTAAATTAAACACCGCCTAACCCACCCTACTGGATTGACACAGCTAAAATGGTGGAATAGATTTGACCATTGAATCGGGCGCACGTCTGTGCGCCCCTACAGTTTCGGGGCTAATGGTTAATTCTGTACCTTTGACAAAGGTGGAATGCATCAGAATCAGTCTTGGTGTGAACACGATTGTCGCTTCCAATGAGGGTAACGCACCCTTGCTGCAACAGGTGATTCAGATTCAAATTCCACAAGCTAACTGTTCCATCCGGATTCGCTAATGCTAATTGTTCACCATCGGGGGAAAAGCTAACCTTGGCGACTGGATTTTTATGACTCGGTAAGGCTTTGAGTAATGTACCATTTTGATGCCAGAGTCTAACCCGATTATCGGTACTTGTTGTGGCTAGCATTTGGTTATCCGCACTAAAGCTAAAGCTGGTGACTGGTTTGGTATGTTGTAAGATATTCAACAATGTGCCATTTTTACGCCAGAGTCTTACTGTACCTTCTGTACTGCTAGAGGCAATGAGTTGACTATTGGGACTAAATTGGATATCGATAATAGAATCAGTGCTTGTATTAAAGGTGTGGAGTAACGCACCATCCCGACACCGCCACAGTGCGATCGCGCCTTGGTGATCCACGGTTGCTAGTTGATCACCGTTGGCGGAAAAACGGACATGGGAAACATGGGGACGAGTTAACCTTTGCGATAATTTATCCTCCAGATATTGCCACAGTTGAATCTCCTTATCGGTACTAACGGCAATTTGTTGACGGTTGGGATTAAAACTGATACTGGTTATCGTATCAGCATCAACGTTTACAGTTCCCTGTCGTTGACCCTTTTGATCCCAAACTTGAATTGTACCATCAGCGCTAGCACTGGCGAGGGTTTGGCTATCAGAACTAAAGCCAAGATTAATAATGCGATCGCCTGCTTCCTGTAAGGTATAAACTCGGTTAGATTTATCGGGATCACTCCGATGATGCCACAGCTTTACTGTACCATCCTGATAGGCGACAGCCAACATCTGACTATCCGGACTAAACCGAAACTGAGTCACACCAGAAGCATGTCCGGGTAAGGTATTCGGCTGACTGAAACTCGAAATCGCTTGATTGAATGCCATAATCACCCGCATTTTGGTATCCGCCGTCACGCCAAGGGACTGTTTAAGTTCTTTGGTGGCGCGAATACTTTCGATGAGTGCATCTCGCGTTTGATTGGTGGCTAAAAGGGATTCGGATAATAAACTCAGGGTATTAATTTTAGTATTCCGTTCTTCAATCGAGGGTTTAACCCAAAATACACCCATCAATAGTGTTATAATCACCGCCGCTGCACCAGTGAGATATTGAAATTTCAACTGCTGTTCCCGATTTAATTTCGCTTGGATTAATTTCCGTTGCTGTTGTTCTTTGGTTAATTCTTCCAGTAATTCTTTTTCGCGACGCAGTTGCTGAATTTCAGCTTGATTTTGGCTTTCGATTTGCCGTAACTGTGCCAGGGTTGCTTCTTGAGACGCCGCGAGGAAATGATAGTCGCGATCGCTTAAACTTTTCCCTGTTGCCCAATCTTGAGCATCTTGTAAAGCCTGTCCGTGCAATAATCGAGACTCATCTTGACAATCTGAGGCAAACCAAGCGGTTAATGCTTCACTGTAGGGGCGTAATTCTGCCAGGGCGTTTTCTACCCAATTTTTGGTAAAAATAGACTGATAAATTCGGTTTTTTACTCGTAATTTTCCCCCTTGACGAACCACTAATCCACTCAGGCATAATTGCGCTTGTTCCGGACTATCATCAGCAATCAATTCTCCTTGGTGCAAAATGCGCTGATAAAGTCCCAATAATCTGCCAGCAAGCTGCTCATTTTTGAGAATGCGATCGCGGATAGTTCTAATATGGGCAGGTTCATCTTGAGATTCCCAGTTTTCCAGGATTTGAGATTGGACGATTTGCCCAATTAAGGGTGAATTTAAATCGTCGGTTGAATCATTGATAGTCGAGTGATTCACCCCGACTAGGCTTGAATATTGCACCACTAATTGACAAACTTTTTGGGTGAGAAAGGGTTGTCCACCTGTCCAGTCTAAAATCTCGTGTAACACAGCTTCAGGATCAGGAACATTTCCTGCTAATCCCTGAATCAACGGTTGACAATCTTGGAATTGAAACCCCTGCAATTCTATCGCCCGACCAATATTAAAGGGGGTGCGAGTGGGATCACTAATTAAATCCAATGGCGTGGCGACTCCAACTAAGACAAAACTAAGCCGCTGATAGTCAACATTTTGGGCGCGTTTATTATAACAGGCGCGAATGAAGGCAAAAAAGTCATCGGCAGCTTCCTGCAAGCTGAGAATGCTATCGATTTCATCGATAAAAATAACAATAGGTTGAGATAACTGTTTTAGCAGTACCGTAGAAACCAGTTCACTCAGTCGCTGTACTGGAGACATCCAGTCTCGACTTTGCCACCAGTCCATAAATTCCAGGGGATTAAATAGATTAAAGCTATTTAATACCTGATAGGCTACACCACCATACCACTGTTCCAGGGATTGACTACCAATATCGGATAAATCAATTGCAGCACAGGCACATCCTTCCGCAGATAGCTTTTGCATCGTGCGAACTAATAAACTGGATTTACCCATTTGGCGAGAATTGAGGACATAACAAAATTCTCCGGCTTTGAGTCCTTCATAGAGTTCGGTGTCTGCTTGTCGGATAATGTAAGTCGGGGCATCTTCGGGAAGACTTCCACCAATTTGATAGAAAAATTGTTTCATTTTTGATCACTTTTTTTTAGTTTATACGAATAAATTGATAATTGTTTATAGTATTGTATTTTATTCAAAATTTCTGTATAAACGGCAAACACAAATTAATAATATGCAAATAGTTTTTATGTACTATCTGCCATTGAGCCATTCCTGTATTTCTTGGAGTAACCATGTACTTTCTTTTTCACCCAAAGCCCCACCGAGCTTATAAATTCGCTTTGATGAAGAAATTCTTACTTCATAAGCCGCTCCACTATTTGCCATAAAAATATTTTTTAATTCTGTGAGTTCCTGGTAATGCTGACCATATTCAAAAGAATTTATATTACCCAACATTCGTTTCATATTAAAAGAATTACTTTTTTTGTCAAAGCAAATATAAGTCTTTTCTGCAAAGAGTTTAAAGCAAAGTGCAGTAAACAATAGCAACAAAGACAATGCCAAGATAGGGGAAAAAGAGAATAAAGCTTCCATTATACCACCGACGATAAGTATAATTAAACCGGCAACCACAAATAAAAACTGAAAAATCAAGCTAAAAACAACAAATGAAAGCAATAAAAACAATACCAACAAAATTGACAATACACCAGTATTTTTAAGCCTAGATAGACACAAATTTGCAATTCCACCGAATAAACGAGACAAATGTGGAAGTAAATTTATGATTCCACCAAATAAACTAAACTTGGTGAATTTTCTCATTCCCGGAGCAGGGATGATAATTTCTAATCGTTCGGGATACTTGTAGAGTTTGATCAGACTACCATAAGGTCGAATTCTCATTGTAGGATGGAAGGTTGGATGAGAATATTGAGTCCATCCAGCTTTGAGCGCTTCGAGTGCTTGTTTAGCAGTGCTAAAACGTTTTTCTATGGTTATTTCAGTCATCTGCTCAATCCAACTAATAAAATGGGAGTTGAGGCTGATGCGTGAAGCAAAGCTATCCCGAAGGGAATCGCGAAAATAAATCCGTCCCTCTTTTTGGGGTAAATCAGCGGGTGCTGTACCAGTTACCAGGTGAATTAAGGTAGCACCTAACGCATATAAATCAGACGCTGGAACTGCACGTCCCCAAAATTGTTCTAAGGGTGCATAACCACTCGTACCCACGATAGTAAATGTGACTCCCGTAACCGCCGCTTGAGCTTGTACGGCACCAAAATCTACGAGATAAATCTGTTTATCTTTCCCTAAAATAAGATTACTGGGTTTAATATCTCGGTGCAATACAGGCGGACTCAGTTCATGTAAATAAATTAAAATATCGAGAATTTTACGGGCAATAAAATTAACCTGTTTTTCATTAAATTGTTGATTTTTGTCTAATAATCTCTGAAGTGAAATTCCTGGAATATAATCTTGCACTAATCCAAACCACGGTAACTGTAGTCCAGATTCTTTGTCTAAAGAAAAATAATCGCGGTAGTGAGGGACATGGGGATGATTCAAGGCTTGTAAAACTTGTGCTTCCCGTTCAAATAGTTTAAGCTCTTCCCACCGCATTTCTGGACTAAAGGCTAATAGCTTAACTGTCACTTTTTCATTTGACTGTAAATCGGTCGCTAACCAAGTTTGACGCCCTGCTGCCGTCCGTCCTAATTTTTTTTGCAGTTGGTAATGTTCCTTTAAACATTGCTTGGCATTAAACATGATATTTTCCTCTAGAAAAACAATAAGCTCACCAGTTTTATTTAAAATAAAGCCAATTTAATATTTCTTGGAGTAACCAGGTACTTTCCTTTTCTCCTAAAGCGCCGCCCAGATTATAATTATAATTATAATTAGCTGATGGAATTCTAATTTCGTAAATCGAACCACGATTCATCAAAAAAACATTACCAATAGTCATGATATTGATCTGCTGATGACCATATTTAAATAACAAAATTTGCCGTTCTATTTCTAAGCTTTTACGGTTGCGATCAAATAAAACGTGAGTTTTTTGTCCGAGAGTATTTGCCCACAAAGTTCCTATACCGATTAAAGCCATTAATACGATAATTGCGCTGATTAATCCATGAGCATTCATGAATAAATTTATAAGTAAAAAAACAGCTCCCAGATTTAAACAGACAACGATTAAGGCAATAAACAAATTATATTGTCTGATTTTTCTCAACCCAGGAGATGGGATAGTAATTCCTAATTTATCCCTATTGGCTTTAAGCTTAATTAAGCTACCTGAAGGTTTAGGTATATTTCCGCGAACCGGACTTGAGGTATAATTAGACGGTTGAACATGTCCGGATATTAGCGATTTCATAGCTTGTTTGGCGGTGCTAAAGCGCTTTTCTAACACGATTTCAGTCATCTGCTCAATCCAAGTGATAAACTGAGAATCGAGACTGACGCGATCGCGAAAATAAATCCGCCCTTCTTTTTGGGGTAAATCAGCCGGGGCTATACCCGTTAATAGGTGAATTAACGTTGCGCCCAAAGCATATAAATCAGAAGCTGCAACTGCACGTCCCCAAAACTGTTCTAAGGGCGCATAACCACTCGTCCCCACCACAGTAAACGTCACCCCTGTAACAGCCGCTTGCGCTTGTACTGCGCCAAAATCAACCAGATAAACTTGCTTGTCTTCCCCCAAAATAAGATTACTGGGTTTAATATCTCGGTGTAATACAGGCGGACTCAGTTCATGTAAATAAATCAGAATATCTAGAACTTGAGTCGCAATCGCACGAACCTGTTTCTCGCTAAACCGTTTATTTTTATCTAATAATTCTTGCAGCGAATTTCCCGGAATATAATCTTGCACCAGTCCAAACCACGGTAACTGTAACCCCGCTTCCTTATCTAAGGAAAAGTAATCCCGATAGCGGGGAATTCGGGGATGATTCAGGGCTTGTAAAACTTGTGCCTCGCGTTCAAAGAGTTTAAATTCGTCCCACTGCATTTCCGGGCTAAAGGCTAATAGCTTAACCGTCACTTGTTCATTGGACTGTAAATCCGTCGCTAACCAAGTTTGTCGCCCTGCAGCCGTGCGTCCTAATTTTTGTTGCAGTTGGTAACGTTCCTTTAAGCATTGCTCTGGATTGAACACGAGATTCCCTCTGATAAATGTTGACGGTATCTAGCGCGTGTGTAGGGGCTGGTTTTACGGTCATCATTTCTTACTTTAACCTAGGTATGACTAAACTTGCCCTGACTGACAATTATCTCATCTCCATAATTGCCTTTTTTGATACAACTACTCTATCCTGTTTCCTGGGTAAAGTTTCAGGGTATACAGACTTCCGCCGTAACATTTCTACCAGGTGTTGTAAATTGCCGATTAACGTTAATTTTTATAACGCTCAATTGCTGCCATCGCTTGATCTTTACCGCCATAGTAAGATTGGATAATTTGGACAATTTGAACCGCTCGTTTATCGTTTCCTGTAGCGACTAATCGGCGTACAATGGTATCCAAGGCTTTGGCTTTTGGTTCATAGTCTGTAATCGTTTTAGCCACCTGAATCCCTTGCTCATACTCAGCAGACGTGATTAAATAGGGTGCGATCGCTTGGATGGTCTTACTGCGAATCGAGTCATCGGTGATATTGTAAGTCACTCTCAGGGCTTGGGTATACTCACCAGCATCCGTTAACTGGAGTGCGATCGCTTGTATCTTTTCAATGATTGGTAAGGCTTGCTTAGACTTACCCACCGCCATTAACTCCGTTGTAATCACCTCCAATGCTTTTACCTGAATCAAGTCATTTGTAATCGTTTCCGCAGTATCAATGGCTTGATTGTACTCACCAGCTTTCGCGTAATTAGCTGAAACATCTACTAACTTCCAATCTTCCCCGATAAAAACTCCCTGATCATTCCCTCCACCAAGATTTTCTGTACCCGGAGCGCATTGAAGCCTACCCTCTTCTACAATGGGTGCTGGGGGGCGATTAGTACCCTTATCTTTTGTCTCACATAAGATAGCTAATGTTGTCAATTCTCCTGTTGCTTCAACGCTACCCAAAAACACACCGCCCACATAACTCTTTAAATGGGATTCGCGGGAAACGCTATAGTTAATCGCACTCAAAGAAGTGGCATGAGTTGAATAGGTATAGTTTGCGGTTTCAGTGCTAATGCCTAGTCCCAGTTCAGGAATATTATTCGTAAAATTACTTTCCTCTAAAAAATAAGCTTGCTGTGCGCGATTCATTGAGCCAATATATTGTTTCGCTTCGGATTGCTTTGCTTTACTATAATCACCAAAAGCCCAAAAGAAACCAGGCATCAGGAAAATAAAGCCAATCCCGATTAGTCCTAGCCAAGCCAAGCAGCCACAGCCACTGTTGGTACTATATGCAGAGCTTCTTGAGCGTTGGACAGAAATTTGATTGTGGTGAGGAATTAAAGAGGATTGCAGCGCGGAAAAAGCATGACGTGCCGTACTCAACCGTTTTTCCGGTGCAGGTTGAATTAATTGCTCAATCCAGTTAGCAAAATTCGGATTAATCTTGACTTTATCTTGAAACTTAATTCGCATTCGCTGCTGGGGCAATTGAGACGGTGGAATCCCTGTTAATAAATGAACCAAAGTCGCACCCAATGCATATAAATCTGATGCAGGTACAGCTTTTCCCCATAACTGTTCAGGGGGCGCATAACCACTGGTTCCCACTACCGTAAATGTCACCCCTTCAGCTTTAGCTTTGTCTTGCACAGCACCAAAGTCTACCAGATAAATTTGGTTATTTTTCCCTAAAATCAGATTACTGGGTTTAATATCACGATGAAGAACAGGCGGACTCAATTCATGTAAATAGATTAAAATATTGAGCAAGTTGTCAGCAAAACGAAACACCTGATTTTCGTTAAACCGTTTCCCTTGCTCTAATAACTGTTTGAGAGAATGACCGGGAATATACTCTTGCACTAAAGCAAACCAGGGTAATTCGTTTACGTTAGACTTATCACTATTTTCATTAGCGATAGAAGAGTCTTCTAAACCCGCTTCAACATCATCCACTGAAAAATAATCCAGATACTTCGGAATACGAGGATGATTGAGATGCTTAAGAACTTGAGCCTCTCGTTTAAACAGCTTCAATTCATCCCATTGCATTTGGGGATTAAACATCAAAAATTTAACCACAACGGCTGTTGGCGGTGAGGCTTGAGTATCCATCGCTAACCAAGTTTGCCGCCCTGCATTTTGTCCCAACGGTTTTTGTAGCTGATAGCGATCGCGTAAAACTTGTCCCGCATTTAACATAATTAATTCCTTCAACTCTTAACTAATATGGTTTCATTCGTTCCTAACAATCTGCAAGCCAATCTTTAATTTCATAAACCAACCAATTAACTTCAGATGGTTTTAGGTGATGGGCTAAACAGTAATTTCTCTTTTTCGTTTTGAGATAGATTGCCTGCTTTAAAGAATCTGGGCTTACTCGTTGAATCTCTGAAAGCAACAAATGAAAGTTTAATTTATTGCAAACGAAAAAACTGTTTTTATTAAAGCTTACATAATAACCCCGAAATTTAGGCAATATAAAACCTCTAATTTCCCTAGTTATTTCTGAATACTTTTCGGGGATTTGCATGGCAAAATACAGAGAAATAAAAAATATAGATAAACTTAAAATTATCGATAAAAATGGAACCTCCTCTCCAGCAATTAATATAAAGAAATTGACTATTGCAGACAACCCAGACAAGACTGTAGACATAAATATACAAATGAACAGTAAATACAAACTAAAAAATAAAATCAATTTAAACGAAAAAATCAAAATACTTACACAAAAAAATACTTTTCTACCCGGAAATTTGATCACAAGCTGATGTGGAGATTTTTTGAGTTTAATTCGTGTTGAAAAAGGCGGACATACAGTTTCTAACGGATAACGAATCGAGCGCCCTGTTTCCAATGCATCCAGGGCTTGACTCGCACAACTCAAGCGCAAATCTAGGTCAGGTTCCGTCAAGGCTTCAATCCAACTGATTAACTGAGAGTTAATACTCACCTGCTCCCGAAATTGTATGCGTAAATTTCGTTGCGGCAAATCAGCCGGAGAAACACCCGTTAAGAGATGAATTAACGTCGCGCCCAAAGCATAGAGATCCGAAGCCGGAACCGCTTGTCCCCAGAACTGTTCTAAGGGTGCATATCCACTCGTTCCCACCACGGTAAACGTCATCCCTTCTACCGCCGCACTATCTTGCACTGCACCAAAATCAACTAAATAAATCTGCTTATCTTCTCCTAAAATCAGATTACTCGGCTTAATATCTCGGTGCAATACCGGAGAATTTAACCCATGTAAATAGATGAGAATATCCAGCACTTGTTTGGCAATTGAACGAACCTGTGACTCGGTAAACCGCTTTCCTTGATTTAGTAACTGCTGTAAGGATTTTCCGGGAATATAATCCTGCACTAAACCAAACCAACATAACCCCGCCCCATTTTTTTGATCCAAGGAAAAATAATCCCGATACTGAGGAATTCGGGGATGATTCAGTTGTTTTAGCATCGCCGCTTCCCGTTCAAATAACTTAAACTCATCCCACTCCATCTGAGGGCTAAACGCCAGTAACTTAACTGTCACCTGTTCGCAAGACTGTAAATCTTGAGCTAACCAGGTTTGACGCCCTGCATTATTCCCTAATGGCTGTTGCAATTGGTAACTTTCCTTTAAGCATTGCTTGGGATGAAACAAAAAATTATCTCTCATAATACCCTTTCTCTGTAATCATGCAACGAATAAATTCTCTGGGTTGTCGCCACCAAAATAGTCCTTATTAAGATGTATCAGATTCATGATGTTTATGCCTCACCGTCAATTTTTATAACGCTCAAGTGCTGCCATGGCTTGATCTTTACCACCATAGTAAGATTGGATAGTTTGAGCTATCTGAACCGCTCGTTCATGGTTCCCGGTTGCGACTAATCGGCGTACAATGGCATCCAAGGCTTTGGCTTTTTGTTCATAGTCTGTGAGCGTTTTAGCCACCTGAATGGCTTGTTCATACTCAGCAGACGTGGTTAAATAGCGTGCGATCGCTTGGATGGTCTTACTGCGAATTGACTCATCTGTGATACTAAGAATTACTCGCAAGGCTTGTTTATTCTCAACAGACGTGGTTAAGTAGGATGCGATCGCTTGGATAGTCTTACTCCGAATCGAGTCATGGGGGATACTGTAAGTCACGTTTAGGGCTTGGGTATACTTACCAGCATCAGTTAAGTTGAGTGCGATCGCTTGTATCTTTTCAATAATTGGTAAAGCTTGCTTAGACTTACCCGCCACCATTAACTCCGTTGTAATCATCCCCAAAGCCTTTACCTTAATCAAGTCATTTGTAATCGTTTCCGCAGTATCAATGGCTTGATTGTACTTACCCGCTTTCGCGTAATTAGCTGAAACATCTACTAACTTCCAATCTTCCCCCAGAAAAATTCCCCGCTCATTTTCTTCATAAAGACTTTCTGTACCCGGAGCGCATTGAAGCCTACCCTCTTCTACAATTGGTGCTGGCGGGCGATTAGTACCCTTATCTTTTGTCTCACATAAGATAGCTAATGTTGTCATTTCTCCTGTTGCTTCAACGCTACCCAAAAACACACCGCCCACATAACTCTTTAAATCGGATTCGCGTGAAACGCCATAGTTAATCGCACTCAAAAAAGTTGCATAACTTGAATAGGTATAGTAATCTGTTTCAGTGCTAATGCCTAGCCCCAGTTCAGGAATATTATCGGTAAAATGACCTTTTTCTAAAAAATAAGCTTGCTGGGCGCGATTCATTGAGCCAATATACTGTTTTGCTTCGGATTGCTTGGCTTTATCAGCGCTACCAAGAAATGAAGGAAGTAATAGGAGAATAAAGCCAATTCCCATTAGTCCTAGCAAAGCCAAGCAGCCACAACCGTAGCCATTATCACTATCATCTAAATAGCGTCTTGAGCCTTGGGCAGAAATTTGATTGTGTTGAGGAATCAAAGAAGATTGCAGTGCAGAAAAAGCCTGACGTGCCGTACTCAACCGTCTTTCCGGTGCCGGTTGAATTAACTGCTCAATCCAGTTAGCAAAATTCGGATTAATCTTGACTTTATCTTGAAACTTAATCCGCATTCGCTGCTGAGGTAATTGAGATGGCGGAATCCCTGTTAATAAATGAACCAAAGTCGCACCCAATGCATATAAATCTGATGCAGGTACAGCTTTTCCCCATAACTGTTCGGGGGGTGCATAACCACTGGTTCCGACTACCGTAAATGTCACCCCTTCGGCTTTGGCTTTGTCTTGCACAGCACCAAAGTCTACCAGATAAATTTGGTTATTTTTCCCCAAAATCAGATTACTGGGTTTAATATCTCGATGGAGAACAGGCGGACTCAATTCGTGTAAATCAAGTAAAATCTTGAGTAAATCTTCGGCAAAATAACGCACCTGATTTTCGTTAAACCTTTTCCCTTGCTCTAATAACTGCTTGAGAGAGTTACCAGGAATATATTCTTGCACTAAAGCAAACCACGGTAATCCGTTTACTTTATACTTATCACTATTTTCCTTATCGATAGAAGATGCTTCTAAACCCGCTTCAACATCATCTACTGAGAAATAATCCAGATACTTCGGAATGCGAGGATGGTTGAGATTCTTTAGAACTTGAGCCTCTCGTTTAAACAGCTTCAACTCATCCCATTGCATCTGGGGATTAAACGCCAACAATTTAACCACAACGGCTGTTGGTGGTGAGGCTTGAGTATCCATCGCTAACCAAGTTTGCCGCCCTGCATTGTGTCCTAACGGTTTTTCTAGCTGATAGCGATCGCATAAAACTTGTCCTGCGCTTAACATGAGTTACTCCTTGAAATTCTAATTTATTAATTACATCCGTTATTTACAATTTGCCAGCCAATCTGTGATTTCACCAACTAACCAGTTTGATTCAGATGGTTTTAGTCGATTGACTAAACAGGAGTTTCCTGTTTTTGTCTTAAGATAGATAGCATTACCCGAATGATTACTAACTACTCCTCGAATCTCCGAAAGGCGTAAATAACGATCAAATCTCTGACAAATAAATTTTTCTGCATCAAATACTATAGAGTATCCCCAAAAAACAAATTTAAAATTGCTAATGTCTCTATACATTGCCTTTAAATGAGATACTCCTTTTTGTAGTAATCTTCCAGCTAAAATTATCCAAATTATATTTATTATTAATACAAATAAATTCATCAAATTTACCAAAGCCCCCAAAATACTAAATATTAGAACCAAACCTATAATTGGTAAAAGTAGAGTCAAACCAACAAAAGGAATTAGCTTTAACATAAACAAGCAAGTTTCTAGGGGAAATAATAGTCGGCTTTTAGGCAAATTAATAATAAGCTTATTCTGGCTTTTTTTAAGTCTAATTCGTGTTGAAAAAGGCGGATGCACAGTTTCCAATTGATAATGCATAGAACGAATCGATCGCCCTGTTTCTAATGCATCAACGGCTTGACTTGCACAACTCAAGCGCAAATCTAGGTCAGGTTCCGTCAAGGCTTCAATCCAACTGATCAACTGAGAATTAATACTCACCTGCTCCCGAAATTGTATCCGTAAATTTCGTTGCGGCAAATCAGCCGGAGAAACACCTGTTAATAGATGAATTAACGTCGCGCCCAAAGCATAGAGATCAGAAGCCGGAACTGCTTGTCCCCAGAACTGTTCTAAGGGTGCATATCCACTCGTTCCCACCACGGTAAACGTCATCCCTTCTACCGCCGCACTATCTTGCACTGCACCAAAATCAACTAAATAAATCTGCTTATTCTCTCCTAAAATCAGATTACTTGGCTTAATATCTCGGTGTAATACCGGAGAATTTAACCCATGTAAATAGATGAGAATCTCCAGCACTTGTTTAGCAATCGAACGAACCTGTGACTCCGTAAACCGCTTTCCTTCATTCAGTAACTGCTGTAAAGATTTGCCTGGGATATAATCCTGCACCAAGCCAAACCAACATAACCCCGCCCCAATTTTTTGATCCAAGGAAAAATAATCCCGATATTGAGGAATTCGAGGATGATTCAGTTGCTTCAGCACCGCTGCTTCCCGTTCAAACAACTTAAACTCATCCCACTCCATCTGGGGATTAAACGCCAGTAACTTTACCGTCACCTGTTCACCAGACTGTAAATCTTGAGCTAACCAGGTTTGACGCCCTGCATTATTCCCTAATGGCTGTTGCAATTGGTAACTTTCCTTTAAGCTTTGCTTGGGATTAAACAAAAGATTAGTTTTCATAAGGATTGACCGCCTCTATTGCTGTAACTGTTCAACGGAATCAAATATCTGAATCAACAAAAATAGTCCGGATAAGTTTGATAATGTTCATGACTTTTTAGGCATTATTGTAAATCTTTGTAACTTTCAATTGCCGCCATCGCTTTATCTCTACTGCCATAGTAATAGTGGATAGTTTTAGTAATCTGAACCGCTTGTTTATCGTTTCCTGTCGCGACTAATCGGCGTACAATGGCATCCAAGGCTTTAGCTTTTTGTTCATAGTCTGTAATCGTTTTAGCCACCTGAATCCCTTGTTCATACTCAGCAGACGTGGTTAAATAAGGTGCGATCGCTTGGATGGTCTTACTCTTAATCGACTCATCGGTGATATGACGAGTTACTTTCAAGGCTTGCTCAGACTCACCAGCATCAGTTAAGTTGAGTGCGATCGCTTGAATAGTATTACTCTTAATCGAGTCATTGGAGATATTACGAGTCACTCTCAAGGCTTGCTCAGACTCACCAGCCGCAACTAATTCTGTTGCAATAATCTGCAATGCTTTTGCCTTAAAACCTTCTTCGGTGATCGTTTCCACAGTATCAAGGGCTTGATTATACTTACCAGCTTTCGCGTAATTAGCTGAAATATATACTAACTTCCCATCTTCTCCGAAAAAAACCTCTTGATCCCCTCCACTAAGACTTTCTGTACCCGGAGCGCATTGAAGCCTACCATCTTCTACAATTGGTGCTGGAGGGCGATTAGTACCCTTATCTTTTGTCTCACACAGAATCGCAAATGTTGTTAATTCTCCTGTTTCTTCAGCGTCACCCAAAAATACACCGCCCACATAACTCTTTAAATCGGATTGGCGGGAAACGCCATAATTAATCGAACTCAAAAGAGTTGCATGAATTGAATAGGTATAGTTTTTGGTTTCAGTGCTAATGCCTAGTCCCAGTTCACCAATATTATTCGTAAAATTACTTTTCTCTAAAAAATAATTTTGCTGGGCGCGATTCATTGCACCAGTATATTGTTTTGCTTCGGATTGTTTTGCTTTACTAGGGTTAACCATAATTAATGGCTTAACTAATAGGAACATAAAGCCAATTCCGATGATTCCTAGCAAAGCTAACCAGCCACAACTATAGCCACTGTTTTTATCAACAAGCATTTAACTCTCTCTCCTCCAAAGTAAACGGTACAAAACCACCTAACTTAAAGCCAAAAATTAATCATTGCCCCTTTCACCTCTCTCTCCCTCTGCGAAACTCTGCGCTAACCTCTGCGTCCTCTGCGTTTCAAAAAAAACCTTAAACCAACGCCCACCTACCCTTGAAGCTGCATCAAATAATAAGCCATGGGAATAATTCCAAAGGAACCCACATTCATCGACATAACTGTCATTGCGAAATTAGGATGCTTCTGCTTTAATAAACCTGCGATCGCAAACCCTTTCGTCACAAAACCAAATATAAAAGCAATCAGCAGTAACCCTGCTGTTACACTGTAAAGAAACGCTAGGTTTACGGAACTATCCATGGCGCTAATCAGAACTAACGTAGCAAAACCCAAAGCCATGAAGAAAAGATAAACACAAAACCTAAACATCCCTTGACTGATATTCTTCAAATATCCCCGACGCTGACAGAATGAAAGACACATCACCGCCGATAAAATTGAGCCAATGAGAGCCAGAGGAAGGCTTACACTTAAGACAACCCAACTAACCAAACTAGCTAACAGATAAAACCCATTCGCCAACCCTGCTATTACAAAAGCTTTTCGGTAAGGAATCAATTCTCGCTTGCACAAGATAAAGGATTCAATTAAAACCGTAGCCAATAGGGGTAATCCATACCCGTACATCAATGACATAGCCGGAAGCGTAATTAGACTAGAGCCAAATAACCATCCTCTATTCAATCCACCGCAAGCCATAGCGGGTAATGTCAGCATTAGCAGTAAACCGACTGTACCTCCTGTCACCTTAAGCCAAGATAGTCTCGGCGGCTGCGGCTTTACGGGGACACCCCTATAAGGAACCAAGGGAGCAGGCGTCAGAGGGAGCAGAGTCAAATCCAGGCTTGGCTTTTGTGTCATCGGTATTCTCCAGCAACTCGTGTTATCTCCCATCTAATCAGTCCCCTCTTTGAGATCCCATCGGAGTTATTCGAGAACTCATCGACTTCTCATTGACTTGGTTGTGATGGGGTTACTGGACTATATCTCTCCAGCTTCAGGGGCTTATGCAATGCGTGTCCCATTTTTTTTAGCAGCTTTTGCCTTTCATAACCGTTTTAACTGGAATGGCACTTACTTAAAGCTGGGTTTGTAGTAGGCACGAAGCGTGCCAGAAGCGCTAAAGCGCTGACTACAAACTCTAAAGTCAGAATTACAAGGTCGCTTTCTGGTTAACTTTCACCCATTCGGGTATCAGTTTCACCCATTTGGGTGTATTTTTTAAGTTTAAAAAATTATATTTTTAATCTAAATAATTAATCAAAATTGTATCAATCTGTAAAAACAAACCAATGTTTATTGGTTGGCACAATAAAATAGAATTAACAAGATACATAGGTGTCATCATGCAAGTTAGAAACGAGAACTATTCAAAGTTGCCTCGTTTCCTCCATCGCTATTTTCCGCTTCAGAGGATAGGGGCAAAACGATTAGCAGGCTCAACGTTAGCCCAAGTCCTCACGCTAGCCATTGCGGTTGGATTAACTAATCTGGGAACAACTTTAGCTCAAGTTCCGGGAAATAGTACGATAAACTCGCCAACACCACAGTCTTTCCCCTCTCCTAGATTGCCAAGGCGTGAGCTAAACGTAGAACCTGTGCGACCTGCACCAATTCCTTCTCTTTATGAACATCCTGATTTCTTTGAGGAAGGACACGAAGAATTCGAGGAACAAATTGACAAGCTCAGACAGAGGAATACGCCAGATTCCTCCGAAGACGAGGTACTCACAATTGAAGAGTCAGCGTACTGGGAAAATCAAGACCATGGAGAGAGTTGGTTGACGAACAAATCCAACTCTGAGCTAAATTAACTGTTTGTAGTCAGCGCTTAAGCGCTTCTGCCATTAAAGTGGCTACTACGAACTCAGGTATAGAGGTGTGTTAATTTGTCGCCAGATATAAGCCCATTGATAGAAGGTAAACCCTTCTATTTTTTTTAGAATGAACGTAAACCGAATAAAAACGGAGGTTAAATTATGACTACTCAACGTAACAAGTATTCAAAATTACCGCGTTTACCCGATCGCACTCCTCAATCTCAAGCGTCAGAGTCTAAACTAGGCGTAGGTTCTACCATTATCAAACTAGGGACTCTAGCCATCGCCGTAGTCCTAACGAATCTGGGTTTAACCCATTCAGCGTTTGCTCAAACTCAAATTCCCAGGAATCCTAATTTGCAAACGCCGCAACCCTTACCATCAGATCAGAATCCGAATATAGACCTTCCTGACGCCGAACCGCCTCAACCCTTACCCCCGCATGGGATCTATGAGCATCCCGACTTCTTTGAGGAAGGGGAAGAAAAGCTAGAACGACGCATTGACAGGCTAAGAGAAAGACGCGATGAAGATGAATCTGAAGAGGATGTACTCACGATTGAAGAGCAAGCCTACTGGCAAAATCGAGACCATCCAGATAGTTTGCTGACGTTGCGTGATCCAGAAACAGGATGGACGAGAGTGGTTTCCCCCCAGGGAGAATTTGCGGTTTCTCTACCCAAAAAGCCGACAGATGTCACAGCCGTTCCCGCCAACCAAGCGACTAATCTTGACCTAGAAGCGTATCGCGTGAATCAAGCCTCAAAAAGATTCGTTATCGCTTATTCTGAAGAAACCACGTTAGCTGAACCAGAAGCCAAGTTACGCCAAGTCCGCGACCAAATTTTAGCCGAAACTGACGCTCAATTACAGCGCGATCGCCCGATTTCTCTAGAGGGTTATCCCGGTCGATCCTTTCAACTGAGAACCCCCAATCAACTGATGACTTACAGGTTGTATTGGGCGGACGATCGCCTATATGTTTTGAGAGCCAGTCAACAGCAGCCAGAGAAGACGCATTATCAAGCGGCTCAGTTTTTCAATTCCTTTGAGCCAATTACTCAATGGGATAATTAGAGTCTGCTGAATAAGTCTTGTGGTGGGGAGAGGCAATAGGGAATAGGCAATAGGCAATAGTTTTTGTACTCAAAATCTACTCTAGGTAAAGGTTTCAAGGATTAAGATGGCAAAACTTGTGAGCAATGCGGGTCATAGGGATTTGGTATCATGGGTTTGCTCAGATCCTTTAGGGTGAAAACGAATTCCCAGGAAAATATCATAGACGAAACTTAAAAAATCTTTGCCTTGTAGCAGTCCCAATGACTGATGACAGCCCTTTTCTTCTAATAAAGGCTGAGTGGCTCGATAGGCTCCTTGATATTTATACCAGGGAATAGAGGGCCACAGATGATGAATCAAATGGTAATTCTGACCCATAATCATAATATTCAGGATGGGGCTAGGATAAACCCTGGCATTTTTCCAGCGATCGCGTTCTTTGAAGGGACGATGGGGTAAATAGTCAAAAAACAAGCCCAACGCCAATCCCACAACCAAGGCTGGGGTAAACCAAAAGTTCATGATATAGCCCAAAAAGCCATAGTGACACGCCAGGTAAATCACCCCCGCCACAAACGCTCGGCTCAAGAACCATTCCAGCAGTTCATACTTACGCCACAAGCGACGCTTAAAGAAAAAGATCTCATGGTAAAAAAAGCGTGCCGCAATTAACCACAGAGGACCCCCCGTTGAGACAAAATGATCAGGATCGTTTTCTGGATCATTCACATTGGCATGATGCTGCATGTGTACCCGGGTAAACACGGGGAACGCAAACCCCAACATCAACGCACTCCCATGACCCATCAGCGCATTCGCGATCGGATTTTTGTGGGCGACATTGTGAGAGGCATCATGGATTACTGTACCCGCCATATGCAATGCTAGGACATTAATCCCAAAGCACAAGGGTGCAGGTAACTCCCACAGCCAGTAACCGCAGGTCGAGAAGACGATCAGAGCCATCGCTACTATGAACATTAGTAACGTTAGATTAAAATCTTCGGGGGCACCCAAGAATTCTCTGGGTACGGTCAGTGGCTTGATTGCCTCCGACATCGTTGTTTGTACTCCTTATTAACTATCCTTTGGTAGTATAAGATGTCTGAACAGAATTATAAAGTTTTGTTGACATCAGGTGATTTAATCAAAATTGACCGACTGATAAGCTTAACACGTTTTGGCGGCTTCGCTCAGGAAATGAGGGAGATGAGGGAGATGGGGTAGCCAATGACCAATGACCAATGACCAATGACCAATGACCAATGACCAATGACCAATGACCAATAACCAATGACCAATGACCAATAACTGTGAAATATTCAGGGAACCTCTGATCGTACTGCTATGGTCTTAACCTCATAAGTAGTCGATTATCCACAACGTATCCAGACCATGAAACCTTCTTCCCGATTCCCTGTTCCCTCTACCCAGATGACCCGTAATAGGTTAACCAATACGGTGTCTTTGGGGTTAAGAACCACGGGTTGGTCAGCGAGTTTAGCTATTGTCCTCGCTAGTACCAATGGTTTAGCCGTCAATCCTGTCAACCAAAACCTCCCCGTTCAAAATCAGCTTCAGCGCGATGCTACCGTTGCTCAGAATAACACTGATGACCCTCGATTCACCTGCCAATTCTTTGAGGGGGAGTATACGGTGATGTATCATCCCGAAAGTCAACCTGAACAAGCTTATGCTTGGGCGACTCCGAGTCTGATGGGTGGGGGTTGGACTCCAGAACGCCGCTGTAATGAAATTAGCCGTCGGTTGGAGTTTTATCGACCGGATGGGTTATTGGAAATGCGGACAGCGACGGAAAATAATTACAACATTATTTGTGTCACGACTCAGAAGAACCCAGACTGCCAAATTGTCCTGACTGTACCGCCTGGTCAAGATCCTCAACTTACTCGCGATCGCGTGTTTGAAAATTTGACGGTTGCTGATAGTGGTCAATCGACGGATGCTGTGACCACTTTTATTGAAGATGATAACCGTTCAGATGTGCTGAATCAGGTGTTAAATGAAGGATTGTCAGTCTTGGGAATGGGTCAACCGTCTAGACCGAGTTCTGAAGCCATTAATTTGCGACCTTTTCTTGATCCGGCTGATGGGGGAACAGGAACTCAATTGCGTCAGCAGACACCTGTACACTCAACTCCCCGCCTAAACCCCGATAATTTCCGATAAATCAGATTCAAGTTCGGGTTGAGGAACAGTGAGATCTAAAAAATTTTGTTGGTTTAAAATCTCGAATAGGTTGACATCGGTTTCCAGTAAACAGGCATGACCTGACTTCGGCAATACCGACATCGTCGCGTTTGGCAGATAGTTGACTAGGGATTTGGCTTCTGAGACTGAAGACCACAAGCGATCCAAAGCGCTGGCGAGGATCAGGGTGGGTTGGGTCAATTGTTCGAGTTGTTCTGGAGAAACTTGAAAATTCCTCAGCATGGATACTCGCCAATGCATGGTTTTTGCGGGTAAAGATCGCATCGCCTCTAAGAGGGCGCGGCGATTTCTGGGAGTCATCCGATTGAGGGATGATAGGACGGGCAATAATGTCAGAGTTGATAGGTGATAAATATTCTCCGGTAATACGCCCAACCATTGTGATCCCCACAGTAACCAAGAGGGTTGACTCACTGATGTGGCAGGGTTACATAAAATGATTCGGTGTAACAGATGGGGGGCGGTGAGGGCGACCTTTAGCGCTAAACAGCCACCAAAGGACTCGCCACACAGATAAACGCTTTGGCTGCGTCGTTGGCTGAGTTCTGTGGCAATTAAGCTAGCAACCTGATTGGCTAAGTCTTGCCAGTGACTCAAATAGTGGGGAGGAATGACCAAACACCGAACATCAAACGCGGCGGCTAAACTGGGCATCTGCGATCGCAATAGCTGACCCGTTCCATCCATCCCCGGTAAATAGACGAACAAGGGATAATCCGGATTTGGCGATCGCGGTGTCAGAAAATAAGGATCACTTTTTAGCTCTGGCATCATTGACCTTAGGCAGCTTTCGATTATACTAGACGATTTCCCCCCTAGGGGCTTTCTCGGCTAAAGCTGAGATCTGTATCGATTAGCCCTGACACAATCCTCAGGGATAGTTATTTAATCTTTCTTTACAATAAGCGGTAATATGGCTGACTGGCAAATATGCTGAAGGTGGGGATGATGATCCTGGTGGGGAAGGTGGGAATAATCAGGGAGATGAGGCAGCCTGTAGGGACGCGATGCAAGAAGCGTCTGGCAGCCGGGGCAGCTTATCTGAGCAGTATTAGTCCCAATCCTCAGTCACGAATCGCTAATTCAACAACAGGAGTTGACAAAATCGCTATTATATGAAAAGACGGCAAATTACCAGGACTTACCTCTCCTGCTGCCTTTGCCTCATCTCAGTTCCGTTCACCTGTCACTCAACCTAGAGATGAGCTTGAGCTATCCTAAATTTAACGAAATAATTACATATATTGAGAAATAACTTCTTTTTTTTAGTTAGTTCAAGCATTTTTAAACAAAATTTAGTAAACTTTGTTAATATCTTGTAGTATTTAATACTTTTTTTGGGCAAAATGCTAAGTAAAGCCAAGTGGATATACCATAACCACCAAGTAAGGGAGGGCGTTTTTGTAAACAATCGATGACTTCTAACCGGACTCAAAGAAACCCATTCACCGTTAAAAGCAACGTAGCCCACAAACTCAGGGACTTCCTGTGCCGAAGCTTAGGTAAGAGGAGTCCCGATTACCAAGAGGCTAGGGTAGCGCGGCAGAAATAACTAATCAGTTAACAAGCTCCTTAAAAGCAGCTACCATAAGGCTTATAGCCTTCTGCCCTCTGCCTTCGGACTTCTGCCTTCTTGTACTAGGGTAGAGAGTATCCACAAATACAGGAGGACAGATCATGGTCTAGAATCTATCGAACAACGGTTAAGCGATCGCATAGCTAATACGGAGACTGTCCTCGCCTTGAGGCAAGTCGGCAAAACCATCATTTGGGGAATTAATTCCCTTAACTCATTTAACCAATTCCTTGTCAAACAAGCATTTGGGAGTTCGTCCAAGATACGGAAACACTACCCTAACTGTGTAGGTCTTGTACAGTATCGGGGAATCAGTTAGACTAACAGCTTGTCTACTCGTGCTGACTATTCCCAGTAAACATCGATATCTACCAAAAACCTGGCTATCCCATTGACTTTAACCAAAAAACTCTCATTTAATATCGTGCAACATCAGTCATTCCTCGGCATTGGGGAACGTTAGCGAATGATCGCGACAGGACATCCCCACTTGTTTTTGGGCGATGGAAGCCTAATAGTGTTCCGTCGTTTTCAGCCAAAATCACACTAACGGCTGACTAAACGAGAAGATGGTTGGGAAGGAGGCATCTATTTCTTGCATAAAAAACTGAGGCATAAAAATCATGTTGAATAATTTTAGTACCGATCCCATTTTTACACCTGAACAAGTCTTAGAAAATCGCGGTCGAGTTGCCATATTCATTGATGGCTCGAATCTGTTTTATGCAGCTTTGCAATTAGGCATTGAAATCGATTACACCAAACTGTTGGTTCGTTTAACGGCTGGTTCACGATTGCTGCGATCCTTCTTTTACACCGGGGTCGATCGCACCAATGAAAAGCAGCAAGGGTTTTTGCTGTGGATGCGCCGTAATGGATACCGGGTGATTGCTAAGGATTTAGTGCAGTTACCTGATGGATCGAAAAAGGCGAATCTAGATGTGGAAATTGCTGTCGATATGATGGCATTAGTGGGGTCTTATGATACCGCGATTCTCGTCAGTGGCGATGGTGATCTGGCGTATGCTGTAGATGCCGTTAGTTATCGAGGAGTGCGGGTTGAGGTGGTTAGTTTACGTTCGATGACTAGCGATAGTCTGATTAATGTCGCGGATCGGTATATTGATCTGGATCAGATTCAAGAAAGCATCCGCAAATCTCCCCGACAAAACTATACCTACCGTCCTTTGTCTGGTATTGGCATGATGGATGATCCCGGAGATCCTTCCATGGGTCATTAAGCTGTTCGTCATGGAAACGTTATTGTCAATAATGGCAATGGCGAAATTCTGGTAATGCGAGCATCTTGCTCGCTACGAATACCCGAATTTGAAGCCATGACAGCTTACTCATAAGTTATGAGTCATTAGTCCTGGCTGTTTTACGGTTAAGGACTAATGGTTAACCATCCAAATTTCAAATAAGCTGGCTCCAATGATTTTGAGTTGGAAACAATGTTTAGCGATGAGCCTCTGTCTATTGGCATTGGCTCCGCTTTTTGGCTGTCAGACTGAAAGCCAAACGGCCAAGAAAATTCAACAAGATACAGAATCTACCGATATTGAAGGCTCTCTTGTCTTCAACAATGTCACCTTAGAGCAAGCCGATGAACAAGGGCGTCCTTTGTGGCGGGTAAAAGCGAACCAAGCGACCTATACTAAAGACAAAAAAATCGCTAAAGTTGAACAGCCAACGGGTGATTTATTTCAAGATGGAAAGGTCATTTTAAAAGTGTCAGCCAAGAGTGGGGAAGTTCGGGAAGATGGGAAACAAATCTTTCTGCGAGGCGACATTACGGCGACAGATACCCGCAATGGTGCGGTTTTCAAGGGTGAGGAGTTGGAATGGTTACCTGAGAACGAGTTGTTAGTGGTACGCCGAAATTTAGAGGGACGCCATCCTGAACAAATTGAGGTCACGGCGAATGAAGGGCAGTATTTGACCCGCCAAGAGCAAATGGAACTGAAAGGGTCGGTTCAAGCAATCTCAAAAGATCCCAATGTGCAACTGAAAACAGAGCAGTTACTTTGGCAAATTAAAGGACAAAAGTTAATGGGGGATCAACGGACTCAAATGGAACGGTACAAGGATAAAACCGTGACTGATCGCGTTGTCGCCAACCAGACAGACTATAACCTAAAAACCAAAGTCGCGATCTTGAAAAACGATGTTCAGCTTACGTCTATTGATCCCCCAGTTTTAATCTCTAGCAATGAAGCAATCTGGGATGTCAAGGCGGAAACAGTCCGCTCAAATCAGCCTGTTAAAATTGTCCATCAGGATGAGAATGTGGTGATTACGGCGAATCAGGGTCAGGTGGATTTAGAGAGCGAAGTCGCCAATTTAAAGGGGGGTGTGCAAGGGGTAGGAAGCCGCAATCAAGCCGAACTCTATGCCAATCAGGTTAGGTGGGACATCCCCACTCAGAAGATGCAGGCGTCAGGGAATGTAATTTATAAACAAGTTGATCCCCCTTTTAATGTAACCGGAGCCACCGCCGTGGGTAAATTACAGGATCAGAGCATGATCGTCAGGAGTGGATCGAGCGATCGCGTCGTTACCGAAATTGTCCCCTAGAGATGGGGGAGATGGGGGAGATGGGGGAGATGAGGAAGTTCACTCAATGTTCCCTGTTCCCTATTCCCTGTTCCCTGTTCCCTGTTCCCTGTTCCCTGTTCCCTGTTCCCTATTCCCTGTTCCCTGTTCCCTAACAAATGACGAATGACGAATCCTTAAGGCACATCAAAAAGAATACTATTGGGAAGATTACTAATCGCCCGTTGCAGCGTGGCTAGCGCTCGGTTATAGTCCAGAATTGCGGTCAACAGGTTGATTCTGGCACGAGTTAACGCCGTTTGTTGATTAATTACATCAGTTTGAGTACCAACCCCAGCGCCAAATCGTAACCGTGCTAATCGTAAGCTTTCTTGTGCCTGTTCTAGAGCAAAGGATGCAGTTTGAATATTCTCCTGGCTAGCTTTTAACTGGAAAAAAGCTTGTTCAACCTCAAGGCGAATTTGGTCACGCTGATTGGCAAAATTGGATTCTGCGATCGCCACATTCGCTTCCTCTTGTCTGGCTCTGGCTTTGGCGGCTCCCCCATCAAAGAAATTCCATTGGAGTCGCGCTCCTAAGGTTAAGCCATCAGTCGGACCATCACTATCATCCAACTGGGCAGAAATATTATATTGGGCAAATAGATTCACCTGGGGTTTATTGTCCGCGAGGGCAATGCGCTGTTGTTGTTCACTAATATTGCGTTGTGCCAGTTGCTGTTCCAACTCTGCCCGGTTTTTTAGCGCTAAAATAATGCTTTGTTCCAGAGAGAGTTCCCAATCCCCTGCCACATCGATGGGATCAGCCGCAGAGATTCCTACCTGCTGATCCAAACTTAACAATTGTGCAATTTGGCGGCGGGCAATGCGTTGCTGACTAATCGCGTCGGTTAAGGCTTGATTATTATTGGCAAGTTCCACCTGTGCCTGCAATACTTCAAATCGAGTGCCTAAGCCAGCTCGTTCGAGTAACTCGGCATCCCGCAGACTGCGAGCTGCATCGTTAACCGCCGCTTGGCTAATTTCGACTTCGGCATCTGCCTGTTGTAAATCGTAGTAAGCACTGGTGACATTCAATCGTAGCTGTTCAAAAATGCTTTCTACATCCAGTTGCTGGAAACGTACCTGTTGCTCGGCAGCTTTAATGGCAGCGGGACGACGCCCAGCCGTGTAGGCGGCATAATTTAGTTCCAGTCGGGTATCAAAACTTGTCGATGTGATCGTCTGATTTGTCTGACCGAAAAGCTGTTGTAAAAAACCTTGTTGACCCCCTGTTTCCGACTCAGTTCGGGTAAATTCGGCAATGGCACTAATCGATGGAAACTCGGCAGCTAGGGCTTCTTGCAGGGCAAACTCCGCTCGTTCTAACTCGAGTCTAGCCACTTGTAACTGTTGATTGTTACGCCGTGCCAATCCTATTGCCTGTTCTAGGGTAATTGGCTGAGTCGTTTGCACTTGGACTTCTTCAGATTCGGTGGGAAACTGGAGTGGATTGGGACTGGGATTGAGCAATTCTGATATCGGTCGATCAGGAGTGGTAGAAGGTATCGGCAGAGGTTCGATATCGGGTGTGAGAAAGTCGGGTGCAGGGGTTTCTGGTTCCTCTAGCGTGGGAAGGGATGGAATGGCTTCAGGGGATTGACCAATCGAACGCTGTGGCTCCTGGGTAATGAGTTGGTTTGAGTCTTGAGCTGGTTCTGCGGAATTGGCGGAATTTTCTGTATCAGAGGTTACGGGTTCACTCGCCGAGTTCAGGGGGTCAGGTGGTTCAGCGTGAGTTGATTCCTCTATCGTGTTCCGGGGAGAATGAAAGCGTTGCTCCCTTTTAATCGCATCTACGCTGGTGCTGAAGGCATCGGGATCAATTCCTTCCTCCTTCTGCCTTTTGTCCTCTTCATCACCTGCATCAAGAAGTACGTTCTCCTCCGTGGATTGGGGAGCCATGTCTGTCAATCCTTGCTGTGTCAACCGATCAGGTTGATGAGTCGGAGCTTGACGTTGAAAGTTAAGCGGCGACGGTAAATCTTGAGAGGCGCTTGGTTTTGTATAGATCAGAGCGATCGCAGTCCCCACACCTACAGCTACAAAATCACGAAACGTTGGCATAAGTTTAAATTTGGGTCTTTAGTCTAAAAAAAATTATTTTGCTTCCATGAGTAGAGTCACCATAGGCAGAATAATCGCTTATCTGTGAGGTTGGCAAACTGGGTCAAGATTAGAGTATCTCAATCAAGCTTGACACAAGCAATCAGCAGCATCTAGTGTATCCTGGCAGAAATAACTAACCAGCTCCCAGACGTAGCATGCTACGTCTCTACATTGCTTTCCTCAGCTCCCCTAGCTTCCCCAGCCGCCATTAGCTGAATTAAACCATTAACCATGCGATCACGGTCTAAGGGCAAAATCTCATGACCCTGCATGACGTTTTGAATGATCAGGTAATGAACCAGAGAGCCTGTAAAAATCCGGGCGGCGACAACGGGATCAGACAATTTGAGTTGGGGTTGAGAGGCTAGGTACAAGGACAGCCGTTCCATTAAGGGTTTGATCATTTCGCGTACATGGGTTTGAGCTAATTCCGGAAACCGCTCCGACTCGCCAATGATTAACCGCATTAAGGTTAACAGCGCTGGATTGTTAGCAAACTCGTCGAGTACCGCCGTTGCCATTTGACGTAGAACCTGCTCAGGAGGCGTTTGCAAGTCTGGCTCAGTGGGCAAATTGAGGATGAGCTGACTGTTTTTTTGGGTGAGTTGGTGGATTAAGGCGATAAATAATCCCTGTTTATCTTGAAAGTAGTTATACAGCGTGGGTTTGGACACTCCTGCTGCTGATGCAATCCGATCCATGCTCGCTGCTGTGTATCCATGCTTGGTAAACACTTGCAAAGCACCTGCCAAAATCGCCTGGGCTTTATCGGGTTTTTCCGGGTTGGATGACTTGGGTGGAGTGGAACGATTTACCATTTGATTAAGTTTTGGGTTTTGAATGTGTAGGGTTTGTTCACTGACCTAGATGTGACTCGCGCCCGCCCCAAAAGTGCGAGAGTTTTGATCCTGCCTTTGGCTCAGGGGGAGAAAGGATAGGTCGCCCGATCCATGCTTCTTATTTTACTAAACCGTGTAGTTGACATTACTAAACCGTTTAGTAAAATATAAACAGATACAGATAAAGCTTTCCTCTGAGAGGGAGAACGTCCATGAGCTTAGACCTGTTGAACCATCAAGCAGCATCGACACAATCACCACGCCGTTGGCTAGCATTTGTCGGCGTAGCCATTTTGGGACTGGCTGGAACAGGATGGGGAGTCTGGCAATTTCGAGCAGCTCAGATGAGGGAGGCTCAAACAGATGTCCTCGTTGTGCCTGAAATCCAAACAGTGACGGCATTGGGGCGGTTAGAGCCAGCGGTCGAAATGATTAACCTCACAGCCTCAACCACAACTCAGCCAAGCCGAATTGAGCAACTGTTGGTGGAGGAGGGCGATCGCGTCCAAGTGGGAGAGGTGATTGCCATTTTAGATAACCGCGATCGCTTACAAGCATCCCTGCAAAAAGCCGAGAATCAGGTTCGCGTCGCTCAGGCAAAACTGGCACAGGTAAAAGCTGGCGTCAAAGCCGGTGAACTGCAAGCCCAGCGTGCTGAAATTGCCCGACTTCAGGCAGATCGAGCCGGGAGTTTGGCGGCTCAACGGGCGGCGGTGGATCGGTTGCAGGCAGAAGTGCAAAATGCCCGAATCGAATATGAGCGATACGAATCCTTGTATCAGCAGGGTGCTGTCTCCGCCTCTCAACGGGATGCCAAGCGGCTGGCTTACATCACGGCTCAACAACAGGTTCAGCAGGCGCAAGCCGAGTTAGGGCGGATTGAAACAACCAGTCAAGAGCAAATTCAACAGGCACAAGCCACCCTGGATCGACTCGCCGAAGTGCGTCCCGTAGACGTAGAAGCAGCCGAGGCAGAAGTCCAATCAGCCAAAGCTGCCGTTGTCGAAGCCCAAGCCAATTTAGAGCAAGGCGAAGTGCGATCGCCCCGTGCGGGTCAAATTATTAAAATTCACACCTATCCGGGCGAAAAAATAGCCGATCAGGGCATCGTCACGCTTGGGCAAACCCAACAGATGAAAGCGATCGCGGAAGTTTACCAAAGTGATATTTCCCAGATTCAGGTCGGTCAACCTGCCACGATTACATCACCCGTTATTCCTAACTCACTCCAGGGTACAGTCAAGCGGATTGGCTTACAAGTCGAGCAACAACAGGTTGTTGATGAAGATCCCGCTGCCAACATTGATGCCAAAGTCGTTGAAGTTCACATTCGTCTTGATCCCAACTCGAGTCAGAACGTGGCAGGATTAAGCAATTTACAAGTTACAGTCACGATTCAAACCGAGTAATTTGTCATTTGTCATTTGTTATTTGTCATTTGTTATTTGTGATAATTGAACGGTTAGGTCGGGGCGGGTTTAGTTATATCAGGGTGAAAATAAAACGTTAGTTGTAAAACCCGCCCCTACAAAAGATGTTTCATCGGACTGTCTCTGCTCCTCCAGCTTCCCCTCACCACAATCCTTATTCAGCAACCCCTAATCAGAAACCATGCTTGGCTTCATCAAAACATTGCAACAGCGCACTCCCCTAGGGTTACTTCAGCTTAAACATGATCGAATGCGGCTGTTAACCGCGATCGCAGGGATCACCTTTGCCGATGTGCTGATTTTTATGCAACTGGGGTTTGCTGATGCTCTCTACAGAACCAACACCCAATATCCTCGCACCCTACAAGCCGACTTAGTCGTAATTAGCACTCAGGCAAAGAACTTTGGGCAATTGCGAACCTTTACCCGACGGCGACTGTACCAAGCTCAAGACGTGCCAGGAGTAGCCTCAGCTAATGCATTATACCTTGGCTCCGTGCAATGGCGAAATCCCCAAACCCGCCAAAAGACATCCATGCTGCTGATTGGACAAAACCCGGATCGACCTGCTTTTAATTTACCTGAAGTCAACCAACAACTCGACGCGATTCGGCTACCGGATACCGTTTTATTTGACCAAGCCTCGCGGGGGGAATACCAGGATATGATTGCCCAGGTTAAACAGAGAGAGTCAGCCACCACAGAAATTGGACAACGAACCGTAACTGTAGCCGGATTATTCCAAGTCGGCGCATCCTTTGCTGATGATGGCGCATTAATTACCAGTGATCAAAACTTTTTAAGGCTATTTCCCAAACGCGATGCTGGATCGATAAACCTAGGATTAATTCGTCTGCATCCGGGGTATGAACCAGAACAGGTGAGAGACGCTTTAGCAGCGCGGTTACCGGAAGATGTGCAGGTGCTGACGAGTCAGGGTTATGTGGATTTTGAAATTGCTGATATTCAATCGAACTCACCGATTGGATTTGTCTTTGGCTTAGGCACCACGATGGGTTTGATTGTGGGTACGGTGATTGTCTACCAAGTGCTTTCGACGGATGTAAATAGTCACTTGGAAGAGTATGCCACGTTCAAGGCAATGGGTTATCGGAATACTTATTTGTTAGGGGTAATTTTTGAAGAAGCACTGATTTTATCGGTGTTAGGGTTTATACCCGGTTTAGCGATCGCATTGGCGGCTTATCAAGTTACAGCGGCTGCAACCGCGCTACCTTTGGCGATGCCGTTGAGTCGGGCTATTTTTGTGCTTCTGTTGACATTTATCATGTGTGGTGCATCAGGGGCGATCGCGACTCGCCGACTCCAAGCGGCTGATCCGGCTGATATTTTCTAAAGTTGGGGGAAATGAGGGAGATAATTTACAAATGACATAAGACAAATTACGCTTAAAATCCCAATCATCCTATTTTGATGAGAGAACTAAATTTTCTGTGTAATCAGTGTCAATAAGCTCTCACCTCCCTACCCCTATATCCCCAATAAATCCGTGAAATCAGTGTTTTGACAAATGACTAATCAACCCGTAATTTCCATTCATCAACTTAACCACTACTTTGGCACAGGGAAACTGCGAAAGCAGGTGTTGTTCGACATCAATTTAGAGATTTTTGCTGGCGAAATTATAATTATGACCGGTCCTTCTGGATCGGGAAAAACCACACTACTGACATTATTAGGCGGCTTGCGATCGGCTCAGTCAGGCAGTTTAAACGTGTTGGGGCAGGAACTTTGTCAAGCCAGCCAGAATGAGTTAGTACAGGCAAGACGACACAATGGTTATATTTTCCAAGCCCACAATTTACACGGCAGTTTAACCGCGCTTGAGAATGTGCAAATGGGATTAGAAGTCCATGGCATTTTTTCCAAGTCAAAACGCCACCATCGGGCGGCAGAAATGCTCAAGCAGGTGGGTTTAAAAGAGCGAATTAATTATTACCCAGCCGATTTATCAGGTGGACAAAAACAGCGCGTCGCGATCGCCCGCGCTCTTGTCAGCCGCCCCCAAATCGTGCTAGCTGATGAACCCACCGCCGCCTTGGATAAAAAATCGGGACGAGATGTGGTTGATATTATGCATGATTTAGCCAAGCAACAGGGATGTATAATCTTGCTCGTAACCCACGATAATCGCATTTTAGATATTGCAGATCGGATTATTTATATGGAAGATGGGCGCTTATCCGGTTCGTAGTTGCCAGTTCGTAGTTGCGCTTTAGCGCCGGTTCATAATTAAGCTTTCCCAGACTCATCATAGAATAGTCTCTATAATCGCTGCGGCAGCCAAGATATTGAACAAATTGCCTGCTAGTCCCGGATAATTAAATAAATCCCAATAGTATTAATCATTAATACTTTGAGGTAAAAACAGATTTAACAAAATTCCCACAATACTACATAAACCGATTCCTTCCAGGGCAAAATATCCGGTTTGAAAACTCATCCCGCCAACTCCAAAAACCAAAATTACCGAAATAATGGCTACATGGCGAGGTTTCATTAAATTTTCACCGTGATTAAGCAGACTTTGCATCCCCACTACGACAATAGTACCAAACAAAATCACTAAAATTCCCCCCATGACTGGTGCAGGGATGGTTTGTAAAACAGCACCTAATTTTCCACAAAACGATAAGATAATAGCAGAAATTGATGTCCAGGTCATAATGGCAGGATTCTTAATTTTGGTAATTGCCACTGCCCCAGTTACCTCAGAATAAGTGGTATTGGGCGGACCCCCCAATAAAGCGGCTATCGAAGTAGCAATACCATCACCTAATAAAGTTCGATGTAACCCCGGATCTCGAACATAGTCTTCTCCTGTAACTGACTTAATGGCTAGAATGTCTCCAATATGCTCAATAGCTGGAGCGATCGCAATCGGTAAAATAAAAATAATAGAGGGTAAATGAAATTTAGGAAAGGTAAACGGGGGAATGGCAAACCAATTGGCTTGTGCAACTACGGAAAAATCCACCATTCCTAATGGTAAAGCCACTAAATAACCAGCAACTAAACCTGTCAAAATGGGTAGTAAACGCCATAGTCCCTTGGCAAATACGGTAGTAATAATAGTAACGGTTAAAGTCGTTAAAGAAACAGCAACTGCCATGCCAACGGAATAAGTCTCTCCAGCTTCAGAAGCCATGTTCACGGCTGTAGGGGCTAAAGCTAAACCAATTACCATAATTACGGGTGCAGTGACACAGGGGGGTAAAATGCGATTAATAATCTTTTCACCTCCCCAAAAAATCAACAAACTCAGGAACAAATAAACGATGCCTGTTGCCAATAAACCAGAAAGAGTTTCAGCTAAACCATATTGACTAATCCCCAATTCCATTGGTGCAAGGAAAGCAAAAGAAGAGGCTAAAAATGCCGGAACCTTCCCCCCGGTTATAACTTGAAAAATCAAAGTCCCTATACCTGCGCTAAAAAGAGCTACATTAGGGTCTAATCCAGCAATTATTGGGACTAAAACTAAAGCACCAAATGCAACACATAGGATTTGAATGCCAAAGATTAAATCCCGAAAACGTAGTTGATAAATAGGATCTTGTTCTGGAGATAACATATTGAAATCATTTAATTAGGGTCGGCTGAATAAGTATAAGCATTTTAGTCCATTTTAACGGACTTAAGCTATTAGCCCGGAGTTTGAACTCCGGGCGGATGTCGGGGCTGGCGTGACACACCTTATTTGGTGGATTAGAATTGTAGGGGCGCACCGACGTGCGCCCATTTTAACGGTAAAATCTATTCCACAATTTTAGCTGTGTCATGTCTGATTATTGGTTAGCCACTTCGGGAGTTGAGCTAGTAATAGAACCCAGGTTCGTAGTAAGGGCTTTAGCCCTTGATTTTGTTGGGTTTCCCATTTCACCCTCATCCCCTAACCCCTTCTCCCATCAAGGGAGAAGGGGGACTATTAAAGCGGATTTGGTATAAAAACCTGTAGGGGCGACCCGCTTGCACTAATGAAAAACTCCATTGCATTCAATTTGATCGGGTCGCCCTTTTCTCAACTTGTGTCAAAAAGCCTCAAGCAAGATTCCCGACAACTCTTACGAAGTCGGGGATCTGTCTGTGTAAAGGGAGAATTCCTACAAATCCTCCCTTAATTATCACCTTTGACAATTCAACCCTATTCAGCGTCCGGCGAATAATTGCCAAAATAAACGCCATAGCCGGGAATTTCTACCACCCCGTTATACCGTCGGTTGATAAAATCAGACTCATCGGCTCGATAACAGTTGGGGTAGGGCGATAAATCATAATGTACAGGCATTGGACTCAAATTAAACAGACAAATCAGGTTTTGTTCGTCACATTGGCGAGTGAAACCGAGTAACGGTTCCTCTGTATCCAACAGCGTTAAATCCCCTTTCAGTAAAGCAGGTTGTTTCTTGCGCCAATGAATCAAACGGCGATATTTATTTAACAGAGACATCCGTTCGTTGTCCTGCTGGTCAATCGCTTGGTCACGATGTTCCTCGGCAATGGGTAGCCAAGGTTCTTCTGCTGTGGTAAAGCCAGCATTGGGCGCATCTTTCTGCCAAGGGAGGGGGGTGCGTGACCCATCTCGACCCACAATGGATGGATACCCCGCTAGTCCAAAGGGATCTTGCATTTTTTCAAAGGGAATCGTGGCTTGGGTTAAACCGAGTTCATCCCCTTGATAAATACAGCAACCTCCCCGCAGCGAAAGCTGTAGCGCGATAAACAGATGGTCAAAGATGGCATGAGTGAATTTATCGTCAATGAGAAACTTCAGCCAGCGACTTTTTAGTCGGGGAAAATCATGAGTTCCTCCTGTCCAGCAGATGACGCCATCTTGGAAATGGCTTTCTACCTGCTCAATCATGTCGCGCACTCGCTGATAACTCAACGGTTCATCGTGCATCAAAGCAGAGTTATAGGCTGTATGTAAGCGTTTCTCTCCTTTAACATATTCACTGGACGTAACCACCGTATCTTCAGCCGAACTAATTTCAGCTAATGTCATGGTTCCGGGATATTGATTCATTAACTCTCGAATCGGTTCGAGAAATTCCAAAGTTTCCGGTTGGCAGAAGTTATATTTATTCCATTGAGAGAAAAAGGGATCGTGAGCATCTGCCCCAGCCGGTCGCTTCATCTTTTTGGGTCGGGGTGGATTATCCCGCAATTGACGGTCATGGGTAAAGAAGTTGACCACATCTAGGCGGAACCCATCAACCCCCATATCTAACCAAAACCGTGCCACATCCAGAATCGCTTGTCTAACTTCTGGGTTATACCAGTTTAAATCCGGCTGTTCGGCGAGGAAATTGTGCAGGTAATACTGTTCTCGTATAGGGTCCCATGTCCAAGCCGTCCCGCCAAAGGTGGAAAGCCAGTTGGTGGGGGGTGTCCCATCGGGTTTGGCATCTGCCCAGACATACCAGTCGGCTTTGGGATTGTCGTGACTACTGCGACTCTCTAGAAACCAGGGGTGTTCGTTTGAGGTATGGTTCCATACTTGATCAATGAGTACCTTTAACCCCAAATCATGTGCCTTATTCAGGAGATGCTGGAAGTCTTCCATCGTGCCAAATATCGGTTCAACTGCACGATAGTCGGAAATATCATAACCAAAGTCCTTCATCGGGGACTTGAAAAACGGTGAAACCCAAACCGCATCAACGCCAAGGGAGGCAATATAGTCCAGTTTTTGCATGATACCCTTGAGATCACCGATGCCGTCGCCATTACTATCCATGAAGCTGCGGGGATAGACCTGATAGATAACGGCACTACGCCACCACTCATGGGATTTTTGATTGGATTCCGGTTTTTTAACCGGGTCTGTCGGTTTTTTAACCGGGTCTGTGGTAGATGTGGGGTTGAGGGTGGATTGTTCACTCATACGCGATTAATTTTATTGTTACCTCTTGTCGCTTTACTCTGTACTAAGGCTCTAAGTCCAGCCTGACATAAATTTTTGGCGATTGGAGAAATTCGTGACATCCCGCCAACGTTACATTAGATTATCTCTCCAAAAAAGACACCATAAGCAGGAAGCTTGAGGGTATCGCCCTGTCTATCCGCCGTAAACCCTGAATCTGCGACGGCTTTGATGTCTGGATAATCGGATAAGTCATAGTGGGTGGGTACGTCACTCCAATTAAACAAACACAGCAAACGCTGTTGTTCACCGTCGCGGATAAACGCCAAAATTGGTTCCTCTGTCTGTAAAATCTTCGTCTCGCCTTGGATGAGGGCGGGTTGCTGTTTGCGCCAATGCAAGAGACGCCGCCAGGTATTTAGTAGGGAATTGGAGTCTTTGTGTTGCCGATCAACGGCATAAGGGATATGCTCCTCTGGTATGGGTAGCCACGGCTGTTTTGCCTCTGTGAAGCCTGCATTCGCTGCATCTGCTTGCCAAGGCATGGGGGTACGGGAGGCATCTCGCCCAGGGATATCGGGGTAAAGGGCTTGTCCAAAGGAGTCTTGCATCTGTTGGGCGGGGATATCCTCGGGAATCTCGGCATCGGTTAACCCTAATTCATCCCCCTGATACAGACAAAAGGCTCCGGGTAACGAGAGAAGCATTGCCGCGATCGCATGATAAAATTCTTCCGGATAAGGATTACCCTGGGCATCTTTCCCTGTCCAACGGGATTTCAAGCGACGGTAATCGTGATTTCCGGCGATCCAACAGTTCCCCCCACTGGAGAAATGGTGTTCTATCCGTTCCAAGGTTTGACGCATCTGAGTGGCGCTGAAGGGGTTCTGGAAAAATAGCGCACTGTTGTACACCAGATGTAATCGTTCGCTTCCGGTAACATAATCGCTGGAGATCGCGATCGCATCTTCCGACAGTGTAACTTCTCCTAAGGTAATCGCCTCATAACAATCCACATGTTGGCGAATTTGTTGCAAAAGCTGGTAATTTTGGGCATCACAAATTTGATTGTGGAACAGTTGCTTGGCTAAGGGATTAGCCGAGAGAATACCATCCGGGGGTGACGCATCCTCTGGACGCGGCGGGTTATCTTGTAATTTGGGGTCATGAATCAAGAAATTGACCGCATCTAAGCGGAATCCATCTACACCCCGTTCTAGCCAAAACGTGGCACATTTGAAAATGGCATCTACAACTTGGGGATTGTGTAGATTTAGTTTCGGCTGAAATTCTAAGAAGTCATAAAAATAAAATTGTTCTCGTTGGGGTGCCCATACCCAAGCACTTTTGCCCAAAAACACCGATAACCAATTATTCGGTGGAGAACCATCCGCTTGGGGATCTGCCCAGACATACCAATCGGCTTTGGGATTATCCCGACTTTGGCGACTTTCCAGGAACCAAGGATGCTGATCTGAGGTATGATTCCACACCTGATCAATGATTACTTTTAAGCCTAAATTATGAGCATCTGCCAAAAGCTGATCAAAATCCTCCAGAGTACCAAAATCTGGATCAATGGTGTACATATCCGTCACATCATAGCCAAAATCATCCATTGGCGATTCAAATAACGGGCATAACCAGATAGCATCCACACCTAGGGCAGTAATGTAATCCAGATGAGCAATAATTCCGGGGATATCACCGATACCATCGCCATTACTATCGTAAAAGCTGCGAGGATAAACCTGATAGATAATGGCATTCCGCCACCAATCAATTAATTGAGGATTTTGACAGTTGACGTTATTCATAGGCAACAGGGAACAGGGAACAGGGAGAGTGTAGAGACGTAGCATGCTACGTCTCTACACGTCTTCAGATAGATTCAATTCCCCAAAAAAGACACCATAAGCCGGAATTTTTAACCTATCACCGGATCGGTCTGTGGTAAACCCAGAACCCTTAACTTCCTGGCAGTCTGGATAAGCCGACAAATCATACTGCTGTGGCGTATCACCCAGATTAAACATACACAGTAAACGCTGTTCAGCAGATTCCCGAATAAAGGCAAATAAAGGTTCATCAGTATCCAGAACTTTAGCATTCGTCATTCCCCACATTAAAGCAGGTTGATCTTGACGCCAATGCATCAGCCGCCGCCAGGTATTTAATAGGGAGTTGGGATCAGGTTCTTGGATATTTACGGCTCGATTCAAATGGGAATCAGGAACAGGTAACCAGGCGCGTTGGGCGATAGTAAATCCAGCATTGGCAGCATAAGATTTCCAAGGCATCGGGGTGCGGGAACCATCGCGTCCAGGGACTTCTGGGTAAAGGGCTTTACCAAAGGGATCTTTAATTTCTTCGGGAGGAATATCCTCTGGAATCCTGGCTTCAGGTAAGCCTAATTCGTCTCCCTGATAGAGACAAAACGTCCCTGGCATAGACAGTAACATTGCCGCAATTCCATGATAAAATTCGTCAGGGTAGGGATTTCCGTTGACATCCTTTCCTGTCCAACAGGATTTGAGACGACCATAATCATGATTCCCGACAATCCAGCAATTACCACCGTCGCTGAAATAATGTTCGACTTTCTTCAGGGTATCGTGCATTAATTTAGCGCTAATCGGTTCATCAACCAGCAAGGCACTATTATATGCCATGTGTAATTTATCGGGTCCCACATGCTGACTGGATAGCGCAATTGAGTCTTCACAGAAGGTGACTTCAGCTAAGGTAATTACCCCTGGGTATTGATCCACCAGTTCCCGAATTGGTTTGAGGGCTTTTAAGGTTTCTTCACGACAGAAATTGTATTTAAATGACTGCCGAACAATGGGATTATCGGGGGCGACACCATCGGGTAATGATGCATCATCGGGGCGAGGCGGATTGTCTCGCAATTTGGCATCATGCAAGAAAAAATTAGGCGCATCAACCCGAAAACCATCTACACCTAACTCTAGCCAGAATTTTGCCCGTTTCATTAAGGCATCAACGACGTCCGGATTATGCCAATTTAAATCCGGTTGACTGGGGAGAAAATTATAGAAGTAAAATTGTTGACGTTCACCGGACCATTGCCAAGCGCTTTCGCCCATAAAGGCGGATAGCCAATTATTCGGGGGTGAACCATCTTCTTTGGGATCTGCCCAGACATACCAGTCGGCTTTGGGATTATCCCGACTTTTTTTACTTTCCTGGAACCAAGGATGCTGATCTGAGGTATGATTCCAAACCTGATCAATCATCACTTTCATTCCCAGGGCGTGAGATAGGTTCAGTAATCGCTCAAAATCTTCAAGGCTGCCAAACATGGGATCAACCTTACGCATGTCGGTAATGTCATACGCTAGATCATTCATCGGGGATTGAAAGATGGGCGTTAACCAGATGGCATCGACGCCAAGGGCGGCAATAAAATCGAGTTTCTCAATAATCCCTTTTAAGTCTCCTTTGCCATTTTCCATGGTGTCTTTAAAACTCCACGGCGAAATCTGATAAATGACCGCGTTTTTCCACCATTGTTCGCGTTGCATGAAACCTCCTTTTTGTTCACAGAAACAGCACAACGAATCTAAGGTATAATTAACCCGATGTCAGGTGGAATGCCATAGAGTATGGCATTGCCTCTCTAGGCGATACCAAGGAGACAATTGCCCCTTGTATCTACACCGATTAACGGTTGAGCAGTAGCTTGATGTCAGGTGGCGATAGTTGAGAGTTTTCGGGTTCGCTGACAGCTATCAATCTACAGGACTATCCTGACAGGGGGTAGGCAGATGATTCATCCTTCTAGGGTAGGAAGCTGGGGAAGATGGGGGAGATGGGGGAGATGGGGAAGATGGGGAAGATGGGGAAGATGGGGAAGATGGGGGAGATGAGGGAGATGAGGGAGATGGGGGAGATGCTGCATGAGTATATGATGTCTCTGACACCGGAACAACAGGAACAGATTGGAGAAATCGGGGACGCGATCGCATCCTCCCTTGATAGTCTGGAAGTAGCTTACGAGCGGATGCAGACGAGTCTGGATGTATCAGACGTTATTGAACAAGAGTTACTCGAACAGAGTGAGTCAGGGTTCATCCAATACCAGCGCTATTACGATTTGTTCCACTTTGCGCCGGATGCTTGCTTGCTCACCGATACCAAAGGATTAATTCTGGAAGCAAACCAAGCGGCGGCGATGCTGCTGAATGTACCACACCATTACCTGATGGGTAAGCCATTGGTTGTTTATGTACCAGCAGTAGAGCGTCACTTGGTCGAACTCCACGGTGGTACAATTCATGCCACTAGCCCAGGCGTTGGACAGGGGACAACCTTTAAGGTTAAGCTACCCCTGATCGACAAGCCAATCAACACTTGACCCGCACTATTCCCTGTTGCCCGTTCCCTGTTCCCTTCACTACATAGCTTGAAGAAAACGAGAGAAACCGCTAGACTCAAATCTAGTGTAGGTTAAGCTGTTTGGCATTTAAACCTTAAGTCAAGTGTAAGCATCTTGCTCACTGCATTGAGCATCTTGTTTGTTACTCCAGTTTATTGGTCACTGAGGGACAGCTTGTGTCCACAGCAGAGTGGGAATTAGAAGCCTTATTAGAGTATCTCAAGTACAGCCGTGGCTGCGACTTGACTGGCTACAAACGTTCTAGCTTAGTGCGCCGATTCCGTGTCCGGATGGGGGAGTTAAAGATTGATAGCTATGAAGACTACTTGCACTATTTGCAGAGCCATTCCCAGGAGTATATTCATTTATTAAACACGGTCTTAATTAACCTGACCAGCTTTTTTCGCGATCGCGACTCCTGGGAGTACCTAGCCAACGAACTCATCCCCAAAATCATCGCCAGCAAACAGCCCGATGAACCGATTCGAGTGTGGAGTGCCGCCTGTGCGTCTGGGCAGGAAGTCTATAGCCTCATTATCCTATTTGCGGAAGCGTTGGGCATCGAATCCTGTTTACAGCGCCTTAAATTTTTCGCTACCGATTGGGATAAGGATGCCCTCTCGCAAGCCCGAAATGCCACGTATCAACCGAGAGACGTCAGCGCAATTCCTGCCGATCTGCTGGAGAAATACTTTGAGCAAACCGAACAAGGCGATTATATCTTTCATCGACAACTTCGCCGCACGATCCTCTTCGCTTATCATAACCTGGCACAACATGCTCCCATGTCTAAAATCGATTTGCTGGTGTGTCGCCATGCCCTAATGTACTTCAAATGGGACATTCAAATAACCATTCTGATTCGCTTTCATTATGGACTCAAAAATAACGGCTTTCTCTTCTTGGGTAAGTCAGAAATGGTAATGACTCCCAGACCAATTTTCACACTCATTAACATCAAGCATCGGGTTTATCAGAAAGGGCTAAAACTGGATGTTGAGGAACAGTTGCAACTCAGTTCGCGATCGCGCCCAAAGCCAGCCATCAATTCTCTAGCTACCGATAGCCGCATCTGGCAAACAGCCTTTGAGACAAGTCCCGCCGCCCAGCTAGCTGTAGACAGCAACCGTTGCTTAATCATGGCGAATGCAAAGGCAAATACTCTATTTGGCTTAACTCTCAACGATCTGGGGAGTTCCCTGGAAAGTCTCCCACTTGGGCAGCTTCCGGGTTTATGCCAATCTCTAGAAAAAGTGAAACGCGATCGCTATCCTGTCAGGCTGGAAAATGTAGCCTGGAAAATGGCTAATGATACAACCTATTTCGACATTTCGATTACCCCCGTTTCTAATACGGATACTCAACTGATTTGTTTCACAGAAGTCTCCCCCCCCCCTCACAAGGGTAGGTTTTTAAGATGGGGGTTTAGGTAAGACTTAGAAGACAGGTAGACCAGTAGACAAGGAAGAGTGAGAACGGAAAATAGGGCGTTTCGGCTTTTAGAAGTGAGTTTGACCGAACCTAATTTTGTACGGT